>NZ_JAUBTN010000008.1:121297-134811 GCF_036705055.1 Microcoleus sp. CZ3-B2
CACAATATTTGTAAGAAATAGGACACGGCAGTGCCGTTTCCCTACCGTGGAAAGAGGACACGGCAGTGCCGTTTCCCTACCATCAAAAACCCCTCATTCCTCCCCTCTTCCCCTCCGGCAAAATGAACCCCAAAAAAATTTTTGTGACGGGTGCAAGTGGCTGTATCGGTCACTACATGGCCGAAACCTTGATTCAAGAGACCAACCACGAACTTTACCTATTAGTTCGCAACCCAGACAAGCTAAAATTTGACTGGAAAGCCCGCCCCGGCATCCATATCATACAAGGCGACATGAAAGATATCGATCGCCATGCCGAACTCCTGCAAACAATAGACGTAGCAATTTTAGCCGCCACAGCTTGGGGAGGAACCCAAGAAGTTTTTGATGTCAACGTCACCAAAACCCTGCGCCTAATTCAACTACTTTCGCCCGAAAAGTGCCAGCAAGTAATTTACTTTTCAACAGCCAGCATTCTCGGTAGAGACAACAACTTACTCGCAGAAGCCGGCGAACTGGGAACAGATTATATTCGGTCAAAATACGATTGCATGACGCAATTATCCACATTGACAAATGTGCCTCCAATTACGGCACTTTACCCAACCTTAGTATTGGGAGGAGACGCAGAAAAACCAGTTTCTCACCTGTCATCCGGTTTGCCACTTGTCGCCAAATGGATAGGTTTAATTCGCTGGTTTAAGGCAGACGGAAGCTTTCACTTCATCCACGGTGCAGATATTGCCAAAGTAGTTAGTTATTTAGTTGAACATCCGCCAGCTTCCGAGGAACCGCGACATTTTGTGCTAGGAAATCCGGCGATTACAGCTAACGAAGTGGTAGAACAAGCTTGCCAGTATTTGCATAAAAACATATTTTTTCGGATTACTTTGTCACCTTGGCTGGCCGATTTCTTTATTTGGCTGTTCCGAATTCAGGTGGCAGCTTGGGACAGATTTTGCATCAGCTACCGCCATTTTACCTATAAAAATCTGGTCAATCCCGAAAGCATCGGAATGCCGAGTTACTGCGGCACAGTTGCGGATATGTTAAGAACTAGCGGGATTCCCGATCAAAATGTAAAGTAGGTCAGAAGTCATTAGTTATTAGTTATTTGTTATTAGTTATTTGTTATTTGTTATTTGTTATTTGTTATTGGTAACAACTGACAACTGACAACTGACAACTGACAACTGACAACTGACAACTAACAACTGACAACTGCTTTCCGTACAACGTCATCAGTCCGATGGAAGAGAGAAGAGGGAACGCCAATGTGTACCTTACCAGATATATGTAGGGTGCGCCGAGGCGCATTTTACGAATAATGTAAGTTTTTCAAGTTCTTTTTTGTCTGAATCCGATGCTTTTTAAATGCGATTATCGTCAATTAAGGGTTAAATACGATAAGATATCAGCATTTGCTAACTTTAACAGGGAACTGCAACCTAAAAATTGCGATGTTTTATTGGTTTTAGGGGGTGTCACCCCTCGCCCGATATTCGATCGAGTGCAAGATCGTAATTTTAGCCTTAACATTAAGTCTTGAGAGCCGATCGAACTCTCACGCCCCGCCAGCCCGATCGCAAGTTGTTTACTGATGTGAGGTTTAACATAATATGCGAGTTCTCCTAGTTTATCCCCTGTTCCCGAAAACATTTTGGTCTTACGAGAAAATCCTAGAATTAGTCGATCGTAAAGTGCTGCTGCCACCGCTGGGTTTGGTAACTGTAGCAGCTATTTTACCCCAAGAATGGGAATTTAAGTTAGTCGATCGCAACATCAGACAAATCACCGAAGCAGAATGGGAATGGGCAGAGCTCGTTATTCTGTCCGCCATGATTGTCCAAAAAGAAGATTTGCTAGACATCATTCGCGAAGCAAAACGGCGCGGTAAATCCGTAGCTTGCGGCGGCCCTTACCCGACTTCCGTACCCGAAGAACCCCAAGCAGCGGGCATAGATTACCTGATTCTCGACGAAGGCGAAATCACTCTACCGATGTTCGTCGAAGCAATAGGGCGCGGCGAAAAAAGTGGAATGTATCGATCGGACGGCGTAAAACCCGATGTTACCACAACCCCAGTTCCCCGCTTCGATTTGCTGGAATTAGACGCCTACGATTCGATGTCAATTCAATTTTCGCGAGGCTGTCCCTTCCAGTGCGAATTCTGCGACATCATCGTCCTCTACGGGCGCAAACCCCGCACCAAAAACCCCCAACAATTGATCGCAGAACTAGACTGTCTGTACAACCTAGGCTGGCGGCGCGGCGTGTTCATGGTAGACGACAACTTTATCGGCAACAAACGCAACGTCAAACTGTTGCTAAAAGAATTAGAAGTTTGGCAAATAGAACACAAATTCCCCTTCAACTTCAACACAGAAGCATCCATCGACTTAGCCCAAGACCAAGAATTGATGGACATGATGGTGAAATGTCATTTCAATGCAGTATTCCTAGGAATTGAAACCCCCGACGAAGAAAGCTTGCAAATGACCAAAAAATTTCAAAACACCCGCAATTCCCTAATCGAATCAGTAGAACTAATTGCCAAATCCGGCTTGCGAGTAATGGCCGGATTCATCATCGGATTCGACGGCGAAAAACCAGGCGCAGGTCAACGCATTGTAGACTTCGCCGAAGCAGCCGCAATTCCGAGCACAACCTTTGGAATGCTGCAAGCTTTGCCGCACACTGCATTGTCCCACAGACTAGCAAAAGAAGGCAGATTGCGCGACAAATCTGGCAACCTCAACCAGACAACTTTGATGAACTTCATTCCAACCCGGCCGCTAGAAGACATCGCGCGGGAATATGTCCAAGCATTTTCTGACGTCTACGACGCTGAAAAATATTTAGACCGCACCTACCGCCACTTCTTGATGTTGGGTGCACCTACAGCAGATATACCATCAAGAATCCCCAGTTGGATAGACTTGCGAGCATTGCTAACCGTAGTGTGGCGGCAAGGAGTCAAACGCAAAACTCGGTGGAAATTCTGGCATCATTTATTCAGCATTATCAGAAACAATCCGGCAGTTTGGGATCACTATTTAACAGTGTGCGCCCACAACGAGCATTTTCTAGAATACCGTCAAATTGTGCGCGATGAAATCGAAGAACAATTAGCGGAGTTTTTAGCGGACGAAGCTCAACAAGCGCAGCAAAAAACCTTAATAGCTGCGATGCAGGAAAAAGAAGTGCAAGTAGTTTAAGGTTGGATGATTCAACCTTATACCCAGATACCCGACTTATTTAAGAAATCGGGTATCTGGGTATTCTCTTTTGTTAGGTGGGATTACTGATAAAACTTTTGGCTTCTTCATCATCAAACCCGCTGAATTGGATAAGCATCAAAAGCCTCATCGCAACTAATCAAAACAAGCGGCAGTCACTTTTCCGCACTCACCCCTCTACGGAAGAGCAAATTCAGCGGCTTTTGACACTGGCGCAGCAGCAGCAAAGTGCTCCAGTTATGGCCTACGCGATCGGAATTTGAGCAGTTGAAAATGCAGCAAAAATATTGAGACACCCGGTGTTTTGAAGCAGCCGGGTTTCTGTATGTTTATGATGGTAACTCTGGTGCGATGGAAAGCGGTATAGCGGTTATTAAGCGTTGTGAGTTATGCCCTATGCCCTCTTTGCCCGACAGCACCTCATATGAGAACTCGAAATGCTATAACTATTTATACATAGTAGAAATAGAATCAGATTGTGAGCGGTCAACAAATGGCACAAATTACCACCACTGAATTACCCCAAACCGTCCAAACTCTATTGATAGAAGTCGAACGTACTAAAACCCCTCTCACTGTCATCCACGAAGGAAAAGCATTAGTAATTATTTATCCTGCAACTACCGAAACTCTACGGCGCAGCTTTGGCGCTATGAAAGGAAGCGGTGAAATATTAGGAGATTTAATTGCTCCTGTCGCGGAACCGTGGGAAGTTTTAGAATGAAACTTTTACTCGATACCCACATTTGGCTGTGGTATTTACTCGGCGATCCGCGCCTATCGCGATCGCTTCAAATGGCGATAGGCGATCGTAATACCGAACTTTGGCTGAGTCCAATTAGTCAACGTAGGGTGCGCCGCCAAAAACAACTCTCGCCCCGCAACGGCAGATTAAACGAGCGACGCACCCTAAAACTTATAAATCAGCAACCTTATTGAGATTGGCTTTAGGAATTTTATTAATTTCGCAGTACATATTACATTGCTGCACCAACTCTGATTTAATAGCGAAAAACTCGTTGCACACCATGAAAATTCTGCAAGCATCTCCAAGTGCTCGATGAGGTTTGATCAGATATTTATACTTGGAGGGAAATTTATACTTAAAATTAGTCGATCCAAAGCATTTATTTTTAGCATAAAATCCGATAATAAACGATATTTAATCGAGAGAAAAGAGATGGCATACCTCTTTTTAAAAAATAAGTTGTATGTCAATGACTTGAATATTCGACTTATTGACTTTGGCCCTTTTCAAAAGCTTGAGATCCTCCCTCGCACCAAACAATACAATCTGGTCAACTTGATGCGTATTAAACAGATTGTGAATGTATTCGCGTAATTCATTTAGACATTTAGACCGTAGCTCTCTGGCTATAACTTTATCAGAGTTTTCTAATCGGTAGCTAGGATCGAATATTTTCTGATACTCTCCTCTTTCAATGCTTGCAACTCTTTCCAAGAATCCAACAGTTTTACCAATGTCATTGATAATATTTTTTCTGACAACTATGTCTACATCATAGGAGAACTTTTTGCTTTCCAATAAAACCGCCTTGCGATCTAAATCATATATCACCGCACCAATTTCTGTTGGAAAAAAGTATGCTCTATTAGAACCATAAATTGGTCCAAACTCCATATCTCAAAATAGAGTATTCATCCACCTACCTCTTAACTAGCCCAAGTTTTTAATACGTGACCAAGAATGAATTTCCAAAACTATCCCCCACTAACGCGCTTAATTTGCAGAATTATTCTGATACTTATAAATCAAAAAGTTGTCAAGTAAAAAGATGTTCAACTTGTTCACCCATAGGCTAAACTTCATCTACATTACACATAAAAGGTTAGAAAAAATCGACAACAGTGAAGCACTCATTCACCGCTACGAAGGCAACCCATTATGGTTGAAAAACGTGGCTAATCTGATTCAAGAGTTGGGAATCGGCGTGACAGAATTATTACTAGATGATACCATATTGTTGCCGGAAGATTTAAAAGATGTTTTGCATGAGCAGTTCGATCGCACTTCCGAACTAGAAAAACAAGTTTTGTCATTGTTGGCTAGGGAAAACCAGCCAGTCAACCTAGCAAAATTGCTATAAAAAGGACAAATATCATCATCGGATTTACTCAACGCGCTCCAATCTTTATCGCGGCGCTGCTCGATAGAAAAACAGGAAAGTCTTTACACTCTCCCACCTGTATTGAGGCGGTATATCAAAGGGTTTTAACCTTACGCGATTCGTATAAGTAAGTATCAAAAAACGCAGATGATATGGAAATCACCTGCGTTAACCTGCGGTTTAATTAAACAGGATTTACGGACTCCGACAAAGAAACCGGGTTTTTTCCAAATCTGCCGCCTACAGCAAAGTATTATCGTAAAAACCCGGTTTCTGGGCCCCGTGCAAACCCTTTTAAACTGAAGCCGCAGCCTTCTCTAAAGGCAGCACTTGACTGAGGAATTTGTGCAGTTGCTCACCTTCCACCACTTCAGTTTCCAACAGTTGCTGCGTAATTGTTTCCAACAATTCCCGATTAGCTTTCAGAATATCCAAAGCTTGCTGATGTGCAGTTTCGACAATCTCTTTGACTTCTTGGTCGATCGCCTCAGCAGTTTGGGCACTCACCGCACGGCGCGCATTTCCCATACCATCGCCGAGGAAAGATTGTTGACTGCGATCGTAAGCAAGAGGCCCCAAAACCTTACTCATCCCGTAAGTTGTCACCATCCGTTCAGCTAAATCCGTCGCCCTTTGCAAATCGTTGGAAGCGCCAGTAGTAATGCTACCAAACACCACTTCCTCAGCCGATCGCCCGCCCAGCAAAGTTGCAATTTGACCGCGCAATTCCGCCTCATCCAACAAGAAACGATCTTCCGTCGGTAACTGCAACGTGTAACCCAATGCAGCCATACCGCGCGGCACGATCGAGATTTTCGCAACTTCGCCACCGCCAGTCATCAAAGCCCCAACCATCGCGTGTCCCACTTCGTGGTAAGCCACAATCTTTTTCTCTTTTTCGTTGAGCACCCGGCTCTTCTTTTCCAAGCCAGCTACAACGCGCTCAAACGCCTCATAAAAGTCTTCCTGCGCTACAGTGAGACGCTGGTTGCGGGCCGCTAACAAAGCAGCTTCATTGACCAAATTTGCCAAATCAGCGCCCGAAAAACCGGGGGTGCGAGCCGCGACAGCCTTCAAATCAATATCCGGGCCCAACTTCACCTTTTGAGAGTGAATGTTCAAAATTGCTTCGCGGCCAGATAAATCCGGGCGATCGACCAAAACTTGGCGATCGAAACGGCCAGGGCGCAACAAAGCAGCATCCAAACTTTCCGGGCGGTTAGTAGCAGCCAGCACAATTACCGTAGTATTGCCAGCAGCAAAACCATCCATTTCAGTTAATAATTGATTGAGAGTTTGTTCGCGTTCATCATTCCCGCCGAATGCAGCGTTAGTGCTGCGAGATTTGCCGATCGCATCCAACTCATCAATGAAAATAATACAAGGAGCCTGCTTCTTAGCCTGCTCGAATAAATCTCTAACCCTTGCAGAACCAACACCAACAAACAGTTCCACAAACTCCGAACCAGAGATACTAAAAAACGGCACGCCCGCTTCACCAGCCACAGCTTTTGCCAACAGCGTTTTGCCAGTTCCCGGAGGCCCCACTAACAGCACACCCTTCGGAATTCGCGCGCCAATTGCCGTAAAGCGATCGGGAGTTTTCAGGAACTCAACAACCTCTACCAATTCAGTTTTAGCTTCCTCTACTCCAGCCACATCAGCAAAAGTAATTTTCGCCGATTCACCTTCTACGTAGACCTTAGCCTTGCTTTTACCGATCGACAGCGCACCCTGCGGCCCACCACCGCCCCGGTTCATGAAAAATTGAAAAATCGCCACAAAAATCAGCGGCGGAATCACCCAGCTCAAGACACTGCCAATCCAGCCATTTTTAGAAGGAGGAGTTGCCGCAAATTCAACGCCTTTTTCTTGCAAAAGTTTAGGCAGATCCAAGTCAAAAATGGGCGTAGTTGACAACACTTGACCTGGTTTGTCGCCTTCGCCTTTGAGTTGGTAGCGAATTTCATTTTGTCCTACCGAAGCTCGCACTACATCTTGTTCTTGGACTTGATGCACGAACAAGCTGTAAGGAACTCGCGGAATTTGCTCTCCAAACAAGTTGGGCAAAAAGATATTTGCCAGCAGAAACAAACTTGACAGCAATAACAAAATATTGCTAATTAATCGAAAACGAGGTAGTTGGGGCTGGTCTTTAATTGCCATTGATAACGGTTATCCTTTTTTGGTTGAAACCTGTTTTATTCATTTATTTTCTCATCAAATACGTACACAGTGCGTTGGCGGATTTCCTCACTCGATCGGGTGGGTTAACCGGACATCAGTGATTTAGGATTAAAAACGAACCGCGAAGACGCGAAGACACAAAGGAATAGAAAAAGAAAACAGACTTGTTATTGTCAATTATTAATAGTTAGGGTGATTGATTAGTTCACAAGCCCTTGAACATTCTCTCTCTTTTCTTACTTCGCGAGCTTTGCGTCTTCGCGGTTCGACCTAGCAGTGATTTAGGATTAAAAACAAATCGTGAAGACGCGAAGACACAAAGGAATAGAAGAAGAAAATAGAGTTGTTATTGTCTATGATTAATTAATAGTCAGGGTTATTTATTAGTTCACAATTTCTTGAAAATTCTCTCTCTTTTCTTCCTTCGCGACCCTTGCGTCTTCGCGGTTCAATTTAGTATAATTATAGCTAACCGCCCGACACATTCTTCGCAAACTCTTCGCGTCCAGAAACCAAATTAGCTGGAACGCCGTTAGGGAAAGTTTGGGCGATTAAAGCTTGCAACTTTTGAATTCGGTTTTCAGGGTTGGGGTGAGAACTTAAAAACTCTGGCGCTGCTTCACCATTCCTAGCAGCACCGAGAATTTGCATCAACTCAACAATACCTCTAGGATCGTAACCCGCCTCCGTCATAAACCGAAAACCGAGCCGATCGCTCTCAAGTTCATCCGATCTACCGTAGCGCAAACTCACAACTTGATTGACAGCTTGAGCAATTAATGCAGCCTGCTGGCCACCACCGCGCTCGTCGCTAGCGGCCACCCCAACCGCCGTTACCAAAGCCCTCCCCAACTGCTGTTTTGCCAAATGTTCCGCAGCGTGTCGCCCGACAACGTGACCGGCCTCATGTCCCAGTACAGCAGCCAACTGAGCCTCGGAATTCAGCCGCCGCAGGAGTCCGGCGGTAATGAAAACTTGTCCCCCCGGAAGAGCAAAAGCATTGACAGTTTTGGGGTCGCGCAGCAGGTAGAATTGAAACGGATAACCCGCTTTTTTGGCATCCGAACCGTTGACAACTTTTTCTCCTACTCGATCGACATACTGCTGAATACTCTGGCTGGGATAAAGCCCCCCGTATTGAGCCGCCATTTTGTCTCGCGCCTGCAATCCCAAAACTACCTCTTGGCGCTGTGAAAGCTGCACCCGTTGTTTCTCTCCGGTAACAGGATTTTCTACGTTGCTGGTAAAATAGGTGATTGCGCCAAAAAATGCCATTAACAGCCCGATCGCAGCGCGGAATAAAAATTTGTTCACAGGCGTTTACCTAAAAAGTTTCGCCAGTAAGTTACCATACTGACAGCTACTTTTACATCTATCTGAAGTATTAATCATCGAAAGTTGTTAGATTTTTTTTTGGATAATTTGCGAACAAGGCTTTTTTGAACGAACCGCGAAGACGCAGTACGCAAAGCGGCGCGTAAGCGCTAGGACACTAAGAAAGAGAAGAAGAGAAGAAGAGAAGAAGAGAAGAACGTTATAGTTGTGAATAGTTAGTTAATAGTTACTGAATGGTTATTAGTTCAAGATCGCTTGAAGATAATCTAGCTCTTTTTTTCCCTCTTCCCTCTTCCTGATGACGTTGGACGGAAAGCTTGGGGGAATATAACTAATAACCAATAACTAATAACTAATAACCAATAACCAATAACCAATAACCAATAACTAATAACCAATAACCAATAACCAATAACCAATAACCAATAACTAATAACTAATAACCAATAACCAATAACCAATAACCAATAACTAATAACTAATAACTAATAACTAATAACTAACAAGTTCGCAATATGTTTCAAGCTACTCGCCGCCGCCTTGCTATTTGGTACACTGCCGTTACTGCCGTGTTATTACTATTATTCGCCACGGGTTTCTATTTCTACGTCCGCAATACTTTGATCGATCGCATTGACGACACTCTAAATCATGTTGTGGAAGTAGTAGAACGCACACTTGTGATCGAACCAATAATTTTTGGTACTGCTCAAACCAAGTCTCAAGTGAATATTCAAGCCAGTTTTCGAGACAGCAGCGATTCTGTAGAAGATGACCACATCGATTTAGAATGGTTCAGTCCTACGGGCGATTTGCTGTGGTCTACTTTGTCGGAACCGCTGAATATTCCGATTAACCCTAACCGCACCGGCGAAACAGTTTGGGTAATTAATAATAAGTTGAACTCAGAGCAAAACTATTCCCTCAGACAAGTCACGCAGCGAGTGGAAATCGGCCGCCAAGTTTTGGGATATTTGCGAGTCAGCCATCCTTGGTTTGAAGTGACAAAACCGATCCGCCAATTAATTTTTGATTTGATTTTGGGGACTGGTTTAACTTTAATTGGCGTGGCGGCTATTGGCTGGTTGCTGTCGGGATTGGCGATCGCACCGGTGCGGGAATCTTACGGCCGTCTCAAACAGTTTACCGCCGATGCTTCCCACGAACTCAGAAATCCGATCGCCACTATTCAAACTAACGTACAAGTAGCTTTGGCGGAACCGGATATCGAACCGCAGCAACACCAACAGCTACAGGTAATCGAACGCCTGACGCGCCGTTTGGGGCGGTTGGTTGACGATTTGCTGTTTTTAGCCAGACAAGACAGCGGTATCCTGCAGCAGCAGTGGGTTGAGGTTCCCCTCGACGCTTTGTTGATAGAAGTAATTGAGGAACAACAGGCGATCGCCCGACACCAAAATCTCTCTCTTTCCCTCGAAATTATCGATTCCCCCAAGCTTGAAGATAACTTTACAGTTTTGGGCGACTGGGATCAACTAGCGCGAGTATTTACCAATCTCGTCAGTAACGCAGTGCAGTACACAGCCTCTGGTGGCGAAATTGAAGTAGAATTGCAGGTTCCAGTCAAAAACAAAAGAAATTCGTCCGCGCTCAATTCTGTACTGCAAATCAAAGTAACAGACACCGGCACCGGCATTTCCCCGGAAGCGCTACCGCATTTGTTCGATCGATTTTACCGCGCCGATCCCGCCCGCACCCACAGCAGCGCCGCCGGTTCCGGTTTGGGATTAGCAATCACCAAAGCAATTGTCGAAAACCACCGCGGCCAAATCCGCATAGACAGCCAAATCGATCGAGGAACCGCTGTCACCGTCACCCTTCCCGCCCACAAATCAGCAGAAATCAGCCTCTAAAAATCCTCTCTTCCCATCTTCCCATCTTCCCCTTCTGGGCGCCCTCTGCGCCCTCTGCGGTTAAAAAAATCTACCCCTCAAACCTTGATTCTTCCTAACTCACACCCAAACACAACTATTAAAATTCATTTCCGGCATAGATTACCATGCTATTTGTTAGAAAATCTCGATCGAACTTGTGAGGAGTTACTTATGTTTCGCCACAATCTACCGTTCAAAAAAATCAGCCTGCTAGCAGCCACCTGCAGCGGTTTACTCGTCAGTCTCGCGACACTTTCCCAAGCAGGCGGCCCCCCGCCCCAACAAGGAAAACCCGTTTCCGAACCAGAACCCGCGACTGGAAAGCCCGTCAGCGAACCGATGCGCGGTATAAATCCTGACCAGAACCCGATGCCCTCCGCGCCAGCAGACGCACCTCCCCGCTTCCCAATGCCCGCCGCGCGAGTTACACCTGCCGAAGGCATGGTAGTAATTAAACTCGTGAATACCACCAATACCCTGATCAATTATCAAGTCCTAGGAGTTACCCAACCGCGCACTCTGGGCGAACAATCGGAAATTTTGCTTCAAAACCTCAAAGTACCGATCACCCTCACATACCAGCGCCCAGACGGTGGATTGTTGTTAGTTCGCCCCAAAGCCACCGCAATGCCGGGAATGTTGCAAGTAAGTTTTGGCGCTACAACAGACTTGAACTCCGACACAAAATCGTTAGAAATTCAAGAAGACGGGAGAGTATTTTTGAATTAGCCATTAGTCAGTAGTCATTAGTCATTGGTCATTAGTCATAGTTTAGGACTTACGCCAGCGCTGTCAGAAACCGGGTTTTTTACGATGGTCTTTTGTTGCAGCCCGCAAATTAGATAAAAAACCCGGTTTCTTGGATTTCGATGCGTCCAGGACTGTAGTTATTGGATGGCAATTACCAATTACCAATGACCTCTGCTCAAATGCCCGCTGACTGCTGACTAATGACTGCTGACTAATGACTAATGACTACTTATTAAAAGGCAAACCCTCATTAACTAAATCAATTTCCTCCTGTTCCCTTTCATTAATTTGACCAATGTAAGACTTAAGAATTTGTGCCAGACGGTTGTTGTAAAATCTGTGCAAACTATAATTAGGCATCGCTGGAAAACCGCGCCGTTTTTTGTGCCGCCCGCCCGCACCCGGATCGAAGGTTTCGATACCCCGCTCGATCGCCCATTCGATCGGTGTATAGTAACAAGCATCGAAGTGCAAACAGTCAATTTCCTGCAAACTGCCCCAATAACGCCCGTAAAGTCGATCGCCCTTATACAAACAAAAAGACATACCCACCGGCACTCTGTCATCTTCCTTATCGTAAGCGGCGACAAATAAAACTCGATCGCGATAATTGTGGTGCAACTGTTCAAAAAATCGCTTAGTCAGATACTTGCTACCCCACCAACCAAACTTATCGCAAGTATTCTCATAAAAAGCATACATTTGAGAAAACATCGGCTGGGGAATGTCATCACCAGTCAGAGTTTTCACCAACAAACCAGCTTGGTCAACAGCTTTGCGTTCGCGCTTGATATTGCGGCGCTGGTTGGCATTAAAAGCGCCTAAATAACCGTCAAAATTTTGATAGCCTTGATTTTGCCAAATATAGCTGTGGTGCAGCCAAGTGCTGAAACCGTGGTTTTCCATGCGCTGCCGCCATACTGGATCGACATAAAGGAAATTGCAGCCAGAGATATTGTGGCGATCGCAAAAATGGTCGATCGCGCTTACCATCACTCCCGTTAACTCATCTTCGTCTTCCCCTTCAGCAATCAAAAACCGATAGCCTTCAGCGGGAGTAAACGGCGTCATTCCCATCAACTTCGGATAGTATTGTACACCCAAACGCTGAGCTAAATCAGCCCACTGATTGTCAAACACAAATTCGCCGTAGCTGTGGCTTTTGACATAAAGCGGCGCGCAAGCAATCAACTGTTTGTTGCGCCACACAGTCAAGTGATGCGGCAGCCAACCGGTTTTACCTGACGCGCTACCGGAGATTTCGAGATTGTTCAGCCAATCCCATTCTAGAAATGGAGTTTTGAGGGGCATAGCCAAGGCATCCCACGAGGCTTGGGGGATTTCGCCTATTTTGCTAATCCAGGCTACAGAATATTGAGCTTTTGGCTGTTCCAGCATAGGGAGATTTCTGTGTAGAGCGATCGAACTTCATTTAAGTTAATACAATTATTCGATCGCTGGGAATCGCGATTCGTCAGAAACCGGGTTTTTGGCAACATCTTTGATCGCAGCCACCAGATTCAGCAAAAAACCCGGTTTCTTGGGCCTTGATTTTATACCTGCGGCGATCGATCGACCTTATAATGCAAAAACACCTCTTGTCCCATCTGTTTAACCGCCAAAAGTTCCAATTTAGGAGCCAAATCCGCCAAAAAACCCTTGCCCTCAACAGCAGTCGGTGCATCCGCCCCGCCCAAAATTAACGGGCACACCGTCAACCAAAGTTCGTCTACCAAGCCCGCAGCCAGCACAGAAGCTACCAGTTTCCCCCCGCCCAAAATCGCCAAGTGTTTGATACCCAAGCTTGCTAGCTGTTGAAACGCATCAATCCAATCAATCTCTCCACCGGCGGTTTTAGCATAGATGGTGCGATCGAACATCGAAGGAAGAAGGAAGAAGGAAGAAGGAAGAGGCGAATTACTTGGAGTTTCAATTGCAAATCCTCCCTCTCCCCCAATCTCCCCCTCTCCCCCTCTCCC
>NZ_JAUBTN010000009.1:0-133772 GCF_036705055.1 Microcoleus sp. CZ3-B2
TAATGACTAATGACTAATGACTAATGACTAATGACTAATGACTAATGACTAATGACTAATGACTAATGACTAATAACCAATGACTAATGACTAATGACTAATAACCAATAACCAATAACCAATAACTAATAACCAATAACCAATAACCAATAACCAACAACCAATAACAACTAACCAATAACAACTAACAACTAACAACTAACTAATTCCCTATTTGCGATCGCAATTTCCCCGTTTTTAATTCAGTCTCAAACGCCATCCGTACCTTTTCCCACTCCGTTTCGGCTTCCAAAAGCCGATCGCGCGCCGTCCTCGCATCAAAAACCTGTTCCCCTCCCGACTCAACCGCCATGCGGCCCATATACTCCAACTCCTTGCAAACTTCCGAAAAAGACACCGCTCCTAAATTAGCGCTGCTCGACTTCAGGGTGTGAGAAGCCAGCTTCAAACTATCAGCATCGCCGATAAAAATAGCCTCTTTAATTGTTTCTAACTGCTGCGGTGCATCTAACAAATATATCTTAATCAACTCCCCCAAAAAATCCGGGTCTTCATCATCGTCTAACTCGCGGAGACTTTGCAAAACATGAAAATCGATCGGCGAATTTGCTGCAGGTTGAACCATCGAGTGTCCAGCAGCCTCACTGTCAACTTGCTCAGTAATCTGTGGATTTTTTAGTTCAGCAACGGCATCCAATTCATCCCGCTGCAGTGGTTGGCATTTGCCCAGGGCGATCGCCAACTCTTCCCGGCGCACCGGCTTAGTAATATAATCGTCCATACCCGCTTCCAGACACTTTTCGCGATCGCCCTGCATCGCATTAGCCGTCATCGCAATAATTCTCGGCTTCCGATTAGCAGGCCACTCCTGACAAATGCGGCGCGTCGCTTCCAACCCGTCCATCTCCGGCATCTGCACATCCATCAGCACAACATCGTAAGATTGCCGCTTCAGCGCCTCCAAAACCTCCAGCCCATTAGCCGCAATATCTGCCCGATATCCTATCCTGTCGAGCAAATGCGTAGCTACTTTTTGATTCACCACATTATCCTCCGCCAGCAAAATCCGAATCTGAGTAGAATTAGCTCCATCCTGTGCGACAGAATTGCTAGCCACCTGCCTCAAAACCGCAGGTGTCCGCTGCACGCGGTGCTGTTCTTGAGAATTTTCAAAATACTTCAATCCCGAAGTCAAAGTCGCCACATTTGAAACTTCTCCCCTACCACTTCTGCCGGCAACATATCCAAAAACTTGCAGCAACACATTATAAAACTGCGACTGTTTTAGAGGCTTAGTTAAAAAAGCCGAAAAATGTACTTCTGTAGTTTCAAGCTTTTTCCAGACTTCCGCCTTGCTCAAATAAGTAAACAGCACCAAAGGTAGCGGAACTTTGCGAGGGCTTGTAACGATGACATTCGGATTTAGCCCCTCGCCGCCAGACAAATTGCTCAGCTCCAAGGAACGAATCTTCACAGCCAAAGCCACGCCATCCATATCTGGTAGATTCATCGCCAAAATAGCCAAATCTAGCGCCGAGTTTTCTTGGATAATTTTCACAGCCTCAGCACCCGAACTTGCAGCTACAGGTATCATTCCCCAAGCCTCAGCTTGCCGAATCAAAACTTGCCGGTTAATGGCATGATTTTCGACAATCAACAAATGCTTGCCCGCCGCAAATTCCGGCAGTTTTTTTGACTCTCGACTTTCATTAGCTTCTGCTGTCACCGTGAAATAAAAAATTGAACCGGAACCCGATACCGACGGCGGATAAAATCCAGCAGGCGGAATTCCTGCGGTACTTTGTCCGATCGCCGAAACAGCAGGTTGAGACTTAGAACTTGCCGGACAAACTTGACTGACAACCCACATTTTACCACCCATCATATCGCTCAAACGCTGGCTGATAGCCAGTCCCAGACCAGTTCCGCCGTACTGTCGAGTTGTGGAAGCATCCACCTGCGAAAAAGCTTTAAATAGGCGATCGATCCGGTCTGGTGGAATGCCAATGCCCGTATCTTGGACAGCAAATTGAATCTCGTACTGTCTGTTACTTGGCAACTTTTCCTCCTTAGTTGCTAGCGGTTTCAGAGCTAAAATATTGGTTATTTCCGGCAAAATTTTAGCAGCTACAGGCTCGATTTTCCGAGCGGTACAAGAAACGACAATTTCTCCAGATTCTGTAAATTTGACTGCATTTCCTAGCAGATTTACCAGGATTTGGCGCAGCCGCGTGACATCTCCTAAAATGTTTTTTGGAACAGAATCGTCAATAAAGTAAGCTAGCTCTAAACCTTTTTCTGACGCTCTCGGAGCCAGCAATTCCAGAGATTCTTCTATGCAGTTTTGCAGGTCGAAGGGGCTACTTTCCAAATCCATTTTGCCCGATTCAATCTTGGAAAAGTCGAGAATATCGTTAATAATAGTCAGCAAAGCATCGCCGCTGGTGCGAATTGTCTCTACAAAATCCCGCTGTTCTGTAGTTAGTTCCATATCCAGCAGCAAACCGGTCATCCCGATTACCGCATTCATCGGAGTGCGAATTTCGTGACTCATCGTAGCTAAAAACTCGCTCTTAGCTCTGTTAGCAACTTCGGCCGCTTGTCGCGCTTGCTCCAAAGCTTCATTTTGCTCTACTAACTGTTGCTGTCGGTGAACTTCCTTTTCTAAAAGTTGGGCTTGGGCTAAGGTAATTCCGACTTGAGCGGCAACATCTTCTAACAGTTCAATTTCGTCGGGAGTCCACTGGCGAGTTGCATCGCACTGGTGCAAAGTAATAATGCCATTCGGTTCGCCTTGATAGGAAGTGCGAACCGCCAACATAGATTTTAAGCCGATGCGGCGGCACATCGGCACGGAAGATTCGAGCAAAGGATCGGCAAACACATCGGGAGATGCTAGGGCTATATCTTCAGCGAGCAGTTTTTCTGTGTAGGGGTTGTAAGTGACAGAAAGTTCTAAATCTAAAGCTGATATGTAACCTGGTTCGAGGTATTCTGCGACGCAAGGAAGGTGCGGATAAGGTTGGGAAAGGTAGGTGTGAATTGTACAGCGATTGACACCGAATACGCGCCCGATTTGGGTGGCGGTTGTCTGAAAAATTTCTTGAGTATCTAAGGTCGATCGCACTTTTTGAGTGATTTGTTTGAAGAGTAAAACGCACTGGTACTGACGCTGCAAAGTGTGCTCGCGTTCTTCGCGGGCAATTTCCGCGCCGATATAATTGCCCATCAATTTTAACATTTCAAAATTCAGCGGTTTCAAAGGTGGTTTAGCGGAGCTCGAAGTAAAGCTCAAAGTGCCAAAGATTCGCCCTTCCACTATTACCTGCGTGCCGACAAATGCCTCCAACCTGCGGACGGCGTAAGCCGGGTGGTTCTTCCACTGAGTAGTGCCGGCGGATTCGATAGAAATAGGTTCGTTCGATCGCAAAACCTCTCGTTCAAAAGTTCTACTCAAAGCAAAACCATCTCCTTTGGCAAATCCGAAGGGGAAATTTGACGGTACATAGGCGGCGATGACTTCGTAGCGATCGCCCAAAACCCTGCCCAACAGCCCGATATCCATCCCAAACTGACTGCAACCCATCGCCAGCAACTGAGCAGTGCGCTCCTCAAAGGAGCCTGACGAGCTCACCATTACCTCGTAGAGCGATCGAATTGCTCGCTGGCTTTCCCGCAATTCCTCAACGCCTTCGACGCGGCTGCAGACATCGTGCAAAGTTCCTAAAATTCCCGCTATTTCACCCTGGGAATTCAGCCGGACTTGAGCAAATATTTCTACCGAAATAAAGCCCGATTCAGGATGAATGTCTAATTCATTTTTCACCGAGTCCGAATTGTACTTAAATCGCAGTTCTCTCCGACAAAATTCCGATTTTCCAGACAGCAAAGACTCCAATAGATTTTCACACTGCGGGCGTTCATCTGGATGAACCCAATCGAAAAAATTAGTGTGCAAACTTTCGGCAACCGAAAAACCAGTAATTTCAGTCCAAGCGCGGTTGAGAAACGTCCAAACTCCCGCCGCATCCATCTGAAAAATTACTGTTGCTTTCAAAGAATCAAAGACTTGGAATCGATCGGGATCTGCGCCTTTGAGTTCTAACTGCTTATTTGGAGTAATATCTGTATGAGTTCCGACCAAGCGCAGCGGTTTGCCTGCAGCGCTCCGCAAAACTTGACCCCGGTTCAGCACCCAGATAGTGCTGCCGTCTTTGCAGTACATCCGATATTCTGCTGCAAAATCCGCTGTCTTTTGTGCGAAGTGCTCTTCTAAGGCTGCCTTTACTCCGTTAATGTCATCTCGGTGGATGCGACTCCACCATTCCGATCGGCGATTCGAGATTTCCCCTGCTTTGTAGCCGAGCATTTCTTGCCACCGCACGGAATAAAAAAACTCATCTGTTTCGAGATTCCAATCCCAAATCCCCTGATTGTTGACAGTAGCGGGGAGATTTTGGGGCTGCCGGAAACTGTTTTCTGCAATTTCAACTTCCTGGTGGCGATTTGCTGCCGGAAGCTGTATTTGGGCGGCGAGTTTTTTGTATTGCGCGTTGCTAGATTCTAGTTGTCGCTGCAAAGCGATCAAGCTAGAATGCAGAGATTTTGAATCTAGCGCTTGTAAAAGGATAGTTTTAGGATTGACAATCCCGATCGGGTGATTGCTTTCGTTAATGACTAATAATGGTAACTGGTAGTAGTATTGTTGCAGCAGGGCGACGGCTGCTTCTAGGGTAGATTGCGATCGTACCAGCGGCGGCGAGCTGTTGCAAATCGCTCCCGCTTTAATTTTGTTCGAGTCTCTTCCCAACGCCTGCAACTGCACGATGTCCCGCGAACTTACCACCCCAACGAGTTTGTGCAGGTTGGGATTTGTAAATTTGGAATTTGTAGCACCAGTCGAGTTTGGTTCTGGGGTTTCAGTAATTAATACATAGCTAACATTGTGTCGGAACATCAGTTGCGCCAGATAGCGAACTGAAGAACTAGCAGGAGCGTGAATAATTCGTCCTGCTGCGATTTGAGGAATTTGATAAAGTTTAATTAAACTCGCCGGCAGCTCTAATTTCGGTTGTGAACTTGGCAGCGGCGGAGGGAAAGCGAAGGTAACAGGTGGCGGATCGCTGCTTACTTTTTGTGGCGATTTCCCAAGTTCTTCCAACAGTTCTACCAAGCTTTGAGAGCTAATTAAACCGACAAGTTCTTCAGCGTCGCTGACGACGGGTAAATGACCAATCTGATATTTTTCCAGCAGATTTACTAAGGCAAAAAAGTCGGTAATTTCCGATTCTCTGGCTACAGTTACGGTTCTGATCATGATTTGCTCGATGGCAAATCCCCTCAAAGCAGCGCCGATGGAATTTAGCTGTACCACATCTCGCGCCGTAAAAATCCCCAACACCGTCTGCCCGCTCCCATAGGGAGCTTTTGAGCCGCCCTGATGCAGCCCGTTGCCGAAGGCCTTTACCGCACGCGGTAAGCCGTTGTAGAAACCCGACTGTTCCCGCAATCGTCGGGAATTCCCATTGCTGAGATTTTCCAGTTGAGAATGCTCGCGCGGCTCTACCACGAGGACGTAACTGGCTCCTGTGCTGCTCATCAGCTCGATCGCCTTTTCTACGGGCGTCTGAGGGGTGACGGTAAGGGGATTGCGGTTGATGACCTGACTGAGAGAAGGAATAAACATCAGCGGGCATAAGAGTGATATTTGTTAGAAAAACCCGATCGCGGGCAGCAGCTTGATTGAGAGGCTTTACCCGCGAGCTTTCCAAGCACGGTCAAACTTTCTGTACCATAAAATTCACCCCTACTTCCAGCATCTTGGCATTTAAAATTAATTCTGTGCCAAATCCTGACAATTGGCGGGTAACGACAAGTCAGAACCAATGCTATCTGCCACAGGGCGGACTTTTAACTGGCCGGCAATTCCTCGCCGGGCCTAACTACTGCGGGTTGACGAGCAAGAATTTCTGCGATTGTCTAGACTGCACCCTACTTTCTCGCCCTCAACGGAACTCTCGCTCAGATTCTGTTTGAGGCAAGATACCTATACACTACCAATTTACCAGCGGCCGCAGGCTTGTTACAAGATTGCCAATTAGTAGGTATATAAACTGTGCAATTAGGGGGTGGGAGAAGCCAGAGGGAGAGAACGGGAAAGGGGGAGCTTTGAATATATAGCCTTTCTCAAAAAGGTGAGGAGTTGAGATTTTAGATACTTCGGCTTCGCGAGCGTACAAGTTTGAGATTTTAGATTGGGGGATTGAGAAGTCGATCGGTCAATACCTCATTTTTGGCTCGGACTTGTATAGATTTTAGATTAGGGAATTAGGGAATGGGGAAATTGAGGGAATGGGGAAATTGAGGGATTGAGGGATTGAGGGAGCGATCGGTCAATCCCTCATTTTTGGCTCGAACTGCTATCAAACAAATAATTGCTATAATAACTGACTCTGTTATTATAGCAATTATTAATAATTGCTATAAATTCTCAATTATTAGACATTTTTATTTTAAATTACCGTCTACTGCGGGGATGTAGCGATCGCACCCGCAGCAGTACCCGATATTTTAATTGCGACGGCGTTTTGAGCAAAAATTGCGATCGGGCTGCACAACTCAAGAATCGGGGCGATTAAAATGCCTATAACTAAACTTATAATTATGGTTTTTGATAACACTTGAATGCTGACGTTGGACGTTGGACGTTGGACGTTTAACCCAAAGCAAGCAGGGACAGCACTAATGACTAATGACTAATAACGTTTGCGAGCGGGGACGCTAATGACTGATGACTAGCCTTCGACTTCGCTCTTCGGCTAAAATGACTAATGACTAATGACTAGCCTTCGACTTCGCTCTTCGGCTAAAATGACTGATGGCTGATGGCTGATGGCTGATGACTTCAACCAACGCTGAAGTTCCCCAGCGGCCGTAGCAATTACGACCGCCAATCTAAAATCTAAAATCGATTGACGGCTGGTGAAAGTCTGTTGTCTCAAATTGGGGTACAAGGCTGGAGTTTAGGTTGAAAAAGCCATAGAGTTTAGGTTGAGCGCGATCGCTACTTTGGATGATAATGAGTATTTTAGAATAATTAATAATTTATATCAACTAGCTTCCTAGGATTTACCGATTTTGCTCTCTTCTCGGCAAAAGCGGACGATCGATCTTTGTAATCGCAGTTACTATGGATGGCTAAGGTTGAAATCCTTTGCGGGTGCTGTAAGAGATGTTTCAGAACTCCACAGTATATGTGTCTGGGTTGTACGTGGCATAAGTTGCTCGATCGGCTCTGTTAGCGCAGTGTTCGAAGAGGAGCGCCCGCTGTGTAGTCGCAGACACCGTTGCAGGTGGCTCTTGAGAATCAAGTGTTAGTACCAAGCTATTGATAATAGTTAGCTATAGTTGACACTCAAATGCCTAAGCGCGATCGCCTCTCAAGAAAGCTTTAAGGGGCTTTTTTGTGGGTGGGGTTCAAGGTAGAACTCGAATAACGAGCGAAACATATTCGAGTTTTACCTTGAAAGGGTTTATTTAACCTATTTGCAGCCCGATCGTTTGTTGGCGAACCCGCCCCTAAAGCTAGTTGAAAATAGCCTTTGCAGTTCCTCGATTAAGGTTTAAAAGGAGTATATTTGCCACCCAAACCTTCTACAATTGTCCGAGTATTAGCAATCATCATTTTCTGATAAGTATCAGCCTCACTTCCCGGTTCTCCCAAACCATCAGCAAATAATTCTCTTGGCGAAACTTTCACCTTGGCTTCCTTTGCCACGGCCTCAATTAATTTAGGATTAATTGTAGTTTCAGCAAAAATTGTCGGCACTCCAGAAGCCTTAATTTCTCTAACTAATTGAGCCACCCGCGTTGGTATTGGCGCTTCATCGGTACTAATACCTTCTAAGGCTCCTACTACTGGAATTCCGTAAGCTTTTGAGTAGTAACCTAAAGCATCGTGAGTTGTAACAAGCTTGCGCTGTTTGTCAGGAATTGTGGTAATCTCTGATTTAATCCATGTATCTAGTTTTGTCAAACTTGAGGTAATTTGTTGAGTCTTTGCATTATAAACAGGTGCTTGGTTTGGCAAAATTTTACCGAGTTTACTGTTAATAACTTTTGCCATTGCCATGGCATTTTTAGCATCGTGCCAAATATGCGGATCTAGAACTTTTTTGCCGTCTTCTTCAAGCTATAGTGCTTTGGGTACTGCTGCTTCACCGACAGCAAGTTTCGCAGATTTATTGGAACTTGCTTTAATTAATCGAATTAAACTTGGTTCAAAATTATAACCGCTGTATAAAATCAACTTTGCTTGCTCAATTGCTTTGCGATCGTCTGGTTTTGAGGTGTAAACGTGGGGGTCTGAACCTGCATCTATCAAGCATTTGAGGTCAATAGTATTGCCAGCTATTTCCTTCGCTAAGCCGCAAATAACTGTAGACGTTGCCACGACTTGCGGACGACTTTGGGCGACAATCGGATTTTTATTCGTCTGTGAAAAAGTTACCCCCGCGCTACTCGATCCAGCCACCATCATCAAGCCAAACACAGCAAGGCCTTTGAATTTCAATCTTTGTAACATTGTCTGTTTCTCCTTTGTGCTATTATTATATTGTGATAATAATAATCGTTATTACTAAATTTTACTATGTTAGAGGTTCGGCATCTCGCTGTCAACTACCGAGGCGTTTCCGCTGTTGAGGATGTCAGCTTCAGCTTGGCACCGGGGCAAATCGTGGGGGTAATAGGGCCTAACGGCGCGGGGAAAAGTACGATGGTGAAGGCGATTTTAGGGCTAATTCCGACGGAAAATGGGGTTGTCAGGTATCGCGATCGCGCACTTTCTAAGCAGCTAGGAGAGGTGGCTTATGTGCCGCAGCGATCGCAGATAGACTGGGATTATCCTATTTCTATTCAAAATGTAGTAATGATGGCCCGGACACGCCATAGGAGTTGGTGGCGATCGCCTTCACGTCAATCCAGAGAAATTGTCAAAGCCGCCTTAGAAAGAGTCGGAATTTGGGAATTAAGAAACCGCCAAATTGGGGAGTTGTCAGGGGGACAACAACAGCGAGTATTTTTAGCTCAATCATTAGCGCAAGAAGCTGAGTTATTTTTCTTTGATGAGCCTTTTTCGGGAGTTGACAAAAAGACAGAAGCTATACTATTTGAAGTTTTTGACGAACTGAAAGCTGAAGGTAAAATCTTGCTAGTAATTGGTCATGAATTGGGAGAAGCTTCGAGGAAGTACGACCGATTTTTATTGATAAATAAACAACTAATTGCTGATGGAAACAAGTCAGAAGTAATTACCGCTGACAATATTCAGCGGGCCTATGGCGATTGTGTAATATTGGTGCAACGGGAGATTGACTAATGTTAAATTTACTCAGAGAACCCCTAGAATTTGAGTTCATGCGGAATATGCAAGCAGTAGGCGTTGTGTTAGTAGTTTCTCTACTGATTGGACCGAGTATCTCTGGCTATTTATTAGTTAAAGAATTGCACCCGATGATGGGATTTGGAGCAATTATCGGTGTAATCAGTAGTGTGTCTGGGATGTATATTAGTTATTACTTAAATCTGCCTTCAGGTGCAGCAATTGTGTTAGTTGTCACTGGGTTATTTTTAGTAGCATTACTCTTTAGTCCGTCTCAAGGGATTTTGACTCGGCCATCGATGGTGAGTCGTAGGAGTAAGATTTTGCAGCAGTTGAAACAACTGGGGCGGTAATATTCTAGTCTTGAATATACGGGGGCTTAGAAACCGGTTTTTTTTACAAAAATACTGGTTGTAATATCAATTCCGATTACATTGGAATGATATAGAGGAGACGGCAGTGCCGTTTCCCTACCGTGATTAATTGTAGGGAGACGGCACTGCCGTCTCCTGATTTCGGTAATATTAATAATTCCGATGCTACCGGATTTGATATAACTGGCAGATTCGGTAAAAAACCCGGTTTGTCTGTTGGAGTGCGTCGAAGACTGAAGTATCCGCGCTTAAAAAAATTCTCTTATTTCAACATCAAAGCAACTTCCTTAGCAAAATAAGTCAAAATCAAATCAGCACCAGCTCGTTTGATACTCGTCAAATTCTCCAAAATAATCCGCTTTTCATCAATCCAACCCAACTGTGCAGCAGCTTTGATCATTGCGTATTCGCCGCTGACATTATAAGCAGCTACGGGCAAATTAGTTGCTTCGCGCACTTGGCAGATAATATCCAGATAGGCCAAAGCAGGTTTTACCATCACAATATCTGCACCTTCTGCTATATCCAAAGCAACTTCTTTCAGTGCTTCTCGTGCATTAGCAGCATCCATTTGATAAGTCTTTTTGTCTCCAAATTTCGGGGCAGAATCGAGGGCATCTCGAAACGGGCCGTAATAAGCAGAGGCATATTTTGCTGAATAAGCCATGATTGCTGTATCGATGTATCCTGCGGCATCTAAGGCTTTGCGAATTGCGCCGATTCTGCCGTCCATCATGTCGGAAGGTGCTACCATATCCGCACCGGCGGCGGCTTGAGAAACTGCCATTTTTACTAAAACTTCAACAGTCGGATCGTTGAGAATTTTACCAGTTTCGTCAACTAAACCGTCGTGTCCATGAGTGGTAAAAGGATCGAGGGCTACGTCGGTAATTACAACTATTTCGGGGATGTTTTGTTTGATGGCTTTGACTGTTTGTTGCACCAATCCGCCCGGGTTGTAGCTTTCGGTTCCGGTGTCATCTTTTTTGCTGTCTGAGATAACTGGAAAAAGGGCGATCGCATTAATTCCTAACTCCCAACATTCAGCTATTTCTTTGAGCAATAAATCCAAGGAATAGCGATAACAACCAGGCATAGAAGCAATCTCAACTTTTTGCCCTTCCCCTTCCATCACAAACATCGGATAGATGAGGTCGTCAACAGTCAGGTGATTTTCCCGTACCATCCGCCGCAAAGCTGGTGTACGGCGGAGGCGGCGGGGACGGATGGTTGTGAGGGAAGGATTTTGATTGTTTGGAGTGGGAACGGCGGACTCGACGTTATTTGCAGATGACATAGGAACTGGGTGCAATAATGATAATCATTATTATTACATTATTGCACCCAGTGGTAGCGCCACGGAATTGAAAAAACAACTCCTCACGCCTGTGTGACAAGCTATTTCACCAATCTGTTCTATTTTGAGCAGAATAGTATCGGCATCGCAATCGTAAAATATTTGTTTGACTTTTTGGATGTGCCCGGATGTCACGCCTTTGTGCCAAAGTTCAGAGCGCGATCAACTCCAATAGTGTGCTTCTCCTGTAGCTAGAGTCTGCTCGATCGACTCTTTGTTCATCCAAGCCATCATTAAAATGGTACTATCTCGATAGTCCTGGGCGATCGCCGGAATTAAACCTTTATTATTAAACTTTAAAGCTTCAATCCACAAATATTTTTGATCCATATTCAGTTTAGATAAGATTTTTTACCACAGAGGGCGCAGAGGGCGCAGAGGGAGGAAAGGAAAAGAGAGAAATATGGTAATCTAATATGACTCTTTTTTCTTTGTTCAGCCTGCAAACACGGAAGTTTTCGCAGACAATTCTAGCTAGTGAAAGCTTGATTTGTGCGCGATTAAACTCATAAATTCTTGACGAGTTCTGGAATCTTCAGCAAACACTCCCCGCATCGCTGAAGTCGCAGTCCAAGAACCTGGTTTTTGCACACCGCGCATTACCATACACATATGAGTTGCTTCGATTACAACTGCTACACCTTGAGGTTTTAGCAATCCTTGAAGTGCATCCGCAATTTGTGCAGTTAAGCGTTCTTGTACTTGCAATCTGCGGCCGTACATTTCACAAATTCGAGCAATTTTTGACAGTCCAATTACTTTCCCGTTGGGAATGTACGCAACGTGTGCTTTGCCAATAATTGGCAGGATGTGATGTTCGCAGGAACTGAAAATATCAATGTCCCGCACTAACACCATTTCGTTAGCATTTTCTGTGAATACTGCTCCGTTGAGCAGTTCGTCCAGAGATTGACGATAACCTCCAGTTAAGAACTGCAAGGCTTTCACAACTCGTTTCGGTGTATCTCGTAACCCTTCACGGTCTGGGTCTTCTCCCAATCCTAGCAGCAATGTACGCACTGCTTGTCTCATTTCTTCATCTGAAACAGGGGGTTGAGATTGGGTAGGAATTGATGACACTACACCATTTGGAGAAGTCAGTTCTGGGCGAGTAGATAAAGTCATGCTTGCAGTTTTTGAAAATGTTTAACAGTGGGTATGGACTTTTACTTGCCATTTGATTATAACAAGATTTACAAAATGTAACATTAAAATATTTAGATTTTTTTGGGATGATTTTTATGGCTGACATTGTAAAACTAGCCATTGGTAGTTACATGATTTTTTTGTCAAAAACTGCAACGACTAACGACAGAATTAAATCTAAAATGTGTCGGATAGAACCCTAGTTAATTTGTAAGGTGCGTCGCTTGCGGGATCTGGGAGAGAAATTGCTTCTTTACGGGTGGCGACGCACCTTACACGGGCCATAATATTGTGTGTACCACATATACATGGAATATGCTGTAAATCTAAAAGCTCTTAGCTATGAACGTGATACTGAGATGGACGCAATCTTAAACTAAGCAATTGTTAAGTTGTTCTCGAATTTGAGCGGTATCTAAGTTGCGACCGATGACTACGAGTTGATTCTTAGGTGGAGTCAACCATTCGTAAGCATTTAGTTCATAGCGCGCGCCGCTAAGTTGAAAAATGTGTCTCATTGGACTTTCTTTAAACCAGAGAATGCCTTTTGCCCGAAATACATCGCAGGGCATTTCTTCGGTGAGAAATTCTTGGAATTTGTGGAGATCAAAAGGTCGATCGCTCTGAAATGATAGTGAAACAAATCCGTCATTATCTAAGTGAGTCGAGTGATGTCCGTGATGGTGATGTTCATGATGGTGTTCGTGATTCTCGTGTTTTTCCTCAGTTTCAAAACTCTCGAAAAGATCGGCTTGCGTCAAACCCACACCCAAAATTAAGGGTAAAGGAACTTCGCCATATTCAGAGTGTAAAATTCTCGCTCCTTCTTTCACAGTGCGAATGTAAGCTTCTAATTCTTCTACTTTTTCTGAAGGAGCTAAATCGGTTTTGTTCATCAGCACGATATCTGCAAATGCTACTTGTTTTAAAGCTGCTTCGCTGTCAAAATTGTCGGTGGTGAATGTTTCGCTATCGACTACAGTGAGTACAGAATCTAGACTGGTTAAATCCCGCAATTCCGTGCCGAGAAATGTCAATATAATCGGCAGTGGATCGGCAACTCCCGTGGTTTCAATTACCATGCAATCGATGCGGTCTTCCCGTTCTAAAACTCGGTATACTGCATCAACTAAGCCTTCATTGATGGTACAACAAATACAGCCGTTGCTCAGCTCTACCATGTCATTTTCGGTAGAAATTAAAAGCTGCGAATCGATGTTAATATCGCCAAATTCGTTAACTAAAACTGCTACTTTTAAATCTTGGCGATTTTTGAGGATTTGATTGAGTAAAGTGGTTTTTCCG
This sequence comes from Microcoleus sp. CZ3-B2, assembly GCF_036705055.1. Classification (NCBI taxonomy): domain Bacteria; kingdom Bacillati; phylum Cyanobacteriota; class Cyanophyceae; order Oscillatoriales; family Microcoleaceae; genus Microcoleus; species Microcoleus sp. CZ3-B2. The sequence continues at coordinate 13,565 of NZ_JAUBTN010000009.1, forward strand.
CTGCCGAGAAAGCCGGTAATTATGGTTACGGGCATTCCTCTTTTGGGAAAATCGGAAACTAAATCTGGGGTTTGTACAGTGAGATTAGTCATTGTCCCTCGTTGATTAATTGTAGAAGCCCTGCTGTCAATTTGGAACGCCGCTAAGCATCCCAAAGCTCTTGTCGATAGCACTTCCTAGCCAAAATTTAGGTACGATCGCCTGTATCGCACCGAACCGGTTATGATAATCATTATCATAATTTAGATGTGCTTTAAGCGCAAGCCCTAGAATTATTGCTCAGCTAGCTGATGACTCATAAACACTTCACTGTCATCCCTTTTCCAGATAAATCCCATGTTACAAACGGGAATTTAAAACAATGTATTGAGGGCGAGTGCGATCGATAATTCCCTCCTCCTCCAGCCGACACATCAGCCGCGTCACCGTAATCCGCGTAATTCCCATCGCCTCTGAAATCTCCTGGTGAGTCAATCTCAGATCGATCAAAACTCCTTGTGCGACTTCCCGACCAAATTTTTTTCCCAACCAAACCAATAGTTGCAGCAATCTATCCCGCAGACATTCGCTGCGAACAATGCAGAAAAATTCTTGAGTTTGCTGAAGATGTCTGAAAACTTCATCTAAGGATTGATAGCACAAATTTTGAGGAATGTAACTAATTTCTACATGAGTCTTGCACTCAATTTGATAAGGTTGGACGCCTGACAGTGACTGGCCCAGCACGTCTCCAACTCCCCAATATCCCAGCGTGATTGGTGTCCCCTGGTCGCTCCAAGTTAAGGTTCGGACAGAGCCGCGTTCAATTCGCAGCAACCCTTTAGAGGGCACGGGCACTAACTGACGGCGGGTGAAAGTCTGGTGTCTGAAACTAGCGTACAAGGCTGGGGTGTAGGTTGAAAGAGTCATAGGATTGAGGTTGAGCGCCACCGCTACTTTGGATGATGATGTACAGTTTAGATTAATTGATAATTAATATCAATTAATTTGAGGCAATTTGCCGATCGTCCTGTCTCCCAGGCCAGAGCGGATGATGAATATTTGCGATCGCAGCTACTATGGACGGCTAAGGTTGAAGCCCTTTGCGGGTGCTGTAAGAGACGTTTCGGAACTTTACTGTATCGGTGTCCGGGTCGTACAGGGTATAAGTTGCTTGTCCGGCGAGCCGCCCGATATTCCCGACTCCGATCGCCCGCCGTGCAGTTGCAGACACGGTTGCAGGTGGCTCCTGAGAATCCAGAGTCTGCAGCCAGTTATTGATAATACTTAGCTGTAATTGATACTCAAATGCTAAGCCCGATCGCCCGCAAAACAAAGTATTAGCATCAGCGCGGATTGTGCGATCGAGCATCACAGGCGGCGGAGTCTCCGGGGTAAGCTCATCAGAGGCGCTAACCGTACTCCCGTGAATCAACAAACAATCCAATTCATGAAAACCAAAATTCAAAGAGCGCAACCACTCTACAGTTTTCCGGCTGACAGAATCCCAGAGCAACTTAATCGTATCTGCGCCGTATTTTTGTCGCAATTCTGCCGCATCAGGGCTAGAACCTATTCCGTGTAAGTTGAAACACTGTTCTTCCCACCACCCGATACAGATTTGAGGTGCTATTTCTCCTCGTTTGGGCGATCGGACTCGCTGCACTAATTTTTCGCATTCGGGATTCGGGCCGACTAAATCGCCTAAGATATACAATTCGTCAACGCGAATTCTCAGGCACTTTATGTCAGCTACTACAGATTGATAAGCAGCAATATTTCCTTCTATTCCTGTTAATACGACCCAGTTTTTTATGGGTTTCAACTGTTAGTATTTGTCAAGATTTTTGCGGAGTTTGTTTTGAACGGATCTCTTACACCAATGTCAAAAAGTTGTAGGGTGGGTTCACCAACAATAATCGCCAAAAACCAATAAGCTCATAAACCGGCACCCACCCAACTAATGACTAATGACTAATGACTAATGACTACCTCTCACAAACATGAGTAGGATCGTCAGCTCTTTCGGCATATTCCAAACCCCTAGCCAAACGCCAAGCAAAAATCGGCGGCCAACCTTTTTCAATAATTGCAGCGCAAGTAGCATGATAGTCATATTCGACTTCTCGCAATGTCGCCTGTTGAGCGTCAACATCATAAATCACGTAGGTAGCATTCGGTCTACCGTGGCGCGGTTCTCCTATAGAACCAACATTCACAATCCGCTTTAAAGGAGCAGTAAAACTTAAATCTTTGTCTCCTTCGATGCTCGACCCGCTGACTCGAACCTGCATATTTCCAGCATCTAAAGTACGAACGTAGGGTACATGAGTGTTACCGCAAAACAGCAGGTCAGCATCGGCAGAAAATACCCGCTCTAAGGCATAAAAAGCATCCATTTTTGGCAGTAAATATTCGTGATTGCTGTGGGGGCTACCGTGAACGAAACACCTATTGTATTCTCGCAAACTGTGTGGCAAAGTGGCTAAATATTCCCGCGTTTCTAAGGGGATTTGTGCGTTAGTCCATTCGTGGGCTAATTTGCCTCTTTTTTCGGCTAAAACAGACGGATAGCTGCATTCGCATGAGTTCAAACCTTCGACAATATCTTCGTCCCAGCAGCCGACGCAAGTGGGAATGTCGAGGGAGCGAATCATTTCTACTACGGCGTGGGGATGCGGGCCGTAGCCGACTAAATCTCCAAGGCAAAAGATTTTTTCTGCTTGTTGTTCGTCAATGTCTGACAAAACGGCATTTAAGGCTTCGTAGTTGCCGTGAATGCAGGACATAACTGCTATTTTCATTCGGTTTCTTCTTCTCCTAATAATAGTGCTTGTTTGACTTGCTGTTGGTAATTCAACAGAATTGTTTCGGACAGACAGCAATCTTCTAGGGTTTGTCCTAATGCTGTTTCATCGAGATTTTCGCCGACAATTTCTATGCCGCTAAATCTTTGGGGGCGGCCTTCGAGCCAGCGGGGAAGTGGCAATTCTTCGTGGGCGGTTTCTTTGAATTCGGCAGCGAAATCGAAGTAAAAAGATCGCCCGTCGGCTATGTCAAAAATGCCTTTGGCTCTGTGAACCTTGCCGTAGGCTCCTTGGGTCATTTCTTGGTACCAAAACAGATCGAGGCTGGCTGGATCGAGGACTTGTCCGCTAGCGGGGCTGCGCCAAATTGATAGTTTTTCTGGTTCGCCGCTAACGGCTATTCCCTCGACAATTACATCTGCCCATTGATGCCATTCGGTGTCTTTGATTTCTGGCGGCACTACAGCAAATCGGCGGCTGGGAAAGCTTTGGAGTAGGTTTTCTACTGCTGTCAGTTGCAGGTAAAATCCCAGTTCGATGTAGGCTGAAACGCCGTTTTCTAGGTGTTTCGCGAGCTCGGATTCTTGCCCGTCTGTCAGGGTGGTGATTTGCCCAAATTCGGCGGCGATGCACGTTTGGTCGATCGGCACATTGCCGCTTCCGGGGCAAAAATACAGCAGGGGCGGGGTTTGGGCTGCTAGCTGCTGTCGAATCCAGGTTGTTTTGCCGCTTCCGGGCGGGCCCGCTACGGCGGTGATTGTGGGTTGACTCATAAATATAATGATAATCGTTATCAACCAAGTTGGCTCTTATATATTTAGATTTAAGGTTTTGAACGGGCATCCTGCCCGCTCCACTCTTCGTGGCTATGCCTCTGGAACCAGTTACCGTGCAAGTTAGATCCGCGACAGCTTAGCGTTTCGAGGCCGCCCAAGTCTTAGTGCCAACGTTTGTGACTAGCATCACAAACTTTTATGCGCCCAATCACTGTAATATAAGTTAATACTCTGTTACATTTATTCATATAAAGCAACGAAACAAGGAAAAATCCATGACTTCACGTAACATGATGGTAGATGACCAAGGCCTCCTCAACAACTTCGCGATCGAACCCACGATGTATGTAGACGCCAACGTCAGCACCGGTTTCACACAATACGCTGAGAAAGTTAACGGACGTTTTGCGATGATCGGATTTGTTTCTTTGCTGGCGATCGAAGTTTTGACAGGACAAGGCTTTCTTACATTACTCAAAAATTCTTTAGGCTAGGGCGATCGGTTACATAGATTTAATATAATCTCCGCTGAATAGCTCATAATAAAAAATGTTTGCAGTCAGGACTTTAGTCGTAACTGCAAACCATTTTTTTGTTTAAAATATGTTTGGCCGCTTGTGGCCTATCAAAATAAATCTTATGTCCGATCGCGCGATCGGACATAAGATTAAAACTAATCAGAGCCATACAAATTTTTATACAAACAATCTCGGTCTAAAGGTAGATGACAATTGTGAACAATTAAGGTTACAATCTCCAAAATCATACATTTTTTAGAAAAACCAAACAGGCGCATCAACAACGCAATAAATTAGACCAGCAGCCCAACTCGTGAAGAAATTTTAAACATCGAGGGATTTCTCTAGAGTACCTAAGTCTTATAAGGAGCATAAAATGTTAGATATTGATGAAATGAGCTCAAAAGAAATACAAGAGCTTTTGCAGAAAGTAGGGCACGGACACCTCGGCTGTGTATTTGAAGGGCATCCATACGTTGTCCCAATGCACTATTATCTCCAAGATTCCGACATATACATTTTCACAACTGTCGGGATGAAAACTAAGTATATGGACGGAAATCCAGAAGTCTGCTTGCAAGTTGAAGAAGTCCGCGATTCGGAACACTGGCGCAGCGTTGTCGTCAACGGGCGAGCAGAACGCCTCACCCAGCAGCCAGACATCGATCGCGCGATGCAATTGGTCAAAGAACACAACCCCACACTTTCACCCGCCATCAATCGCACTTGGATTGACTCTTGGGGGCGTGCGGAGGTAATAGCAATCTACCGCATTTACCCCAGCGAAATGAGCGGGCGTACGACGCAGGGAATCAGCAGTCGGTAAGCTTGGAGACATCTGGGTTGAGTAGAGAAAATAGGACTCACTTGAAACCGGGTTTTTTACGAAAATACTTAATTAAGACCTTCAATCTCGCTAAAAAACCCGGTTTCTGAGTGTCGGAGTGCGTCCAAAACTGAAATTACTAAAAAGTCCTCCGGGGGGAAAACCCTGCGCCAGCGGAAAATAGTGCAAAATATTTTCTCAAACAGCTTTGCTTGCCAAAAACTCTCTCATGTACCGATTCACTAACTGCGGCTGTTCCTGCTGTACCCAGTGGCTGCAATTAGGAATGTACTGAATCTGAAAATCCCGGACGTAATCTTCAGTCCCGTAAGTTAACTCTTTGCCGAGGGCGCTATCGTTTTCTCCCCAAATCATCAGCGTCGGAACTTGCAGCACATCCCAATTCTGGCGATCGACCAATCCGCTAGCAATGTTGCGGTAATAATTGATAGTAGCAGTCAGAGCGCCCGGTTTAGCCGCCGCATCTTTGTAAGCTTGGATGTCAGAGGGGGTAAAGCTGCTTTTGTCAACAGCCATGCCTTCAAAAGCAAGGGCGATCGCCCGATAGTCACCCAACCGAATTAAGAACTCCGGCAAAATCGGCAACTGAAACAAAAAAACGTACCAACTTTTTCGCAATTGTTGGGGAGTTCGCAGCCCTTCCGCAAACTTGGCCGGATGCGGTAAATTCATCACAATTAATTTATCGACCATCTCTGGATAAGCATAGGCAAAATTCCAGGCGATCGCCCCTCCCCAGTCGTGACCGACTAAAACGCAACTTTCGTATCCCAAACCCTGAATAATTCCCTTGACATCTTGCACAAACTCTGCCATCACGTAGGCAGATTTATCCTTCGGTTTGTCGCTGTCATTGTAACCTCTGAGATCCACAGCGACAACTTGATAATCTGACGCAAATTCCGGGATTTGATGGCGCCAAGAATACCAAAATTCGGGAAATCCGTGCAGCATCAGCATCAGCGGCCCGGAACCTTGAGTGACACCATGAAGCTTGATGTTATTTGTCGCAATAAATGCGTGTTTCCAAGCTTCTTTCAGCACAGGCATATTTGATAGTTCCTCTAGCTAGAGATAGATTTTAGCAGTTAAATAAGTTGAGATTTCAGATTAAAGAATTGAACAATTCAAAACGATATATCGCCCTTCGTGATTTGGTGATTCCTGTGTGGAACAGGTGTCGAGCCCTTTTCCCGAAAGGATTGCGAACTCAGTCAAAATATTAGTATAATGTTACTTCCGTTTCGAGAACTGTCAAGCCAAAAATAACTTATTTTCGAGCGGGCGAGAATCCAGAACCTCAAAGAGTTGACAATTTTTGAAGATGCAAGTTAAATAATTCATAGTTTGCGAGTACACTAGAAATTGAAGGAGTTCATATCATGTCTGGCGATCGCCTGCAAAACATTGTTAACCGCTTGACAGATAGTCTAAAGCGCGACGTATTAGTTGAAAAATCCCTATACGACATTCGAGAAGTTTTGCAGAGCGATCGCGCGGTGCTGTATTATTTTTACAGGCAGTGGCAGGGTCAAGTGACTTGCGAGATGTTAAGTGCGATCGAATTCTCAATCTTAGGCTCAACCGGGCCAGACGAATGTTTTAACGACGAATACGCAGCATTGTACGAAGGCGGCAGAGTTAGAGCAATTGCAGATATTGAAACAGAACCCCTCAACCAATGTCACCGAGATTTTCTGCGTAGCATGAAGGTTCGCGCTAATTTAGTCGTGCCAATTTTAACGAAAAAAGGGCTGTGGGGGCTGTTAGTTGCTCATCAATGCAGCGGGCCCCGCACTTGGTTGCGATCGGACATTGAATTCATGCAAAAACAAGCGCAAAATATAGCAATGTCTCCGACAATTCAAGATAGTTAATCTTTCATCCAAAATCCTGCTTTGTGACTATTCAGGTGCATTGTCTGTGCAATGGAAAATTACCAACTGTCCCAAAATATGGTGTTCTATTGTTAGGCGGAGGTTTGTAGCGACTCCTAGGGCTGGATGAGAATCTCAGCGGGAATTCCTAACTCTTGATTCAGCTTCCGAATCATTTCCAAAGTCAAGGAGCGTTTGCGAGATAATATCTCAGAAACTTTAACTCGACTGCCAATACATTGTTCCAAATCGCTACCAGACCATCCGCGAGCCTCCATGTAGTATTGAATGGCTGCAATGGGATCGGGTATTGCGATCGGAAAGTGTGCCTTCTCGTAAGCTTCTACTAGGGTACTGAGCACATCTAGGCGATCGGACTCAGGTGTATTAGGAGCTGCATTAAACAGCAACTCAACCTCTCGAAGGGCATCCTGATAGTCAGTTTGGGTTCTAATTGGACGTATATCCATATATCAATTTGTGTTTAGATTGTTTCTGCATCTACCTTGTCATACTCGGCATGAGTGCCAATAAAGCGGATAAAAATAATGCCGATGTCATAACGGATTGAGACAATCAGCCGTAAAATGAAGCGGCGACAAATAACCTCGAATTCATCACCAGTGGTTTTTGCTCGTCCGCTGCCATAAACTGTTACCTCTAGCGCTTATGGTGACTGGCTTTTAGCCTTTTTAATTAGCTTTAAACAAGCGTGTATCGATGCCAGATAGTAATAGAAAATCCAACTATAAAAAATGGCTTTGTCATAATCCTGCTGTTGAGCGTCCTTGTGGTGTCGTATTCCAAAATTATTAGCTATATTAAATAAATCGTCCTCGTCTTTCTTGAAGACTACTTTCTTAATTTGAGGACGCAGAAACTCAAGAACATCAACTAAGTCTCGAACTGCATCACGCTTTCCATCTAGAGATGAGCGAGAACGTCTAAATTTTAGAATTGCGGATTGAACTCGCTGCTCAACATTTTCAGGATCGTAAGGAGGCAGTTCTGCAAGAACTAACTCCTCCAATCCTTGCTCGGGAAATTCTAGAATTTCACCATTTTCGGATAGTTCATATCCCTCTCTATAGTCACACAAGAGCTGATTAATTCTCTCTCTAAATTCTTGCTGACCAGCTAAGGTGTCATAATAATCCTCATAATCATCCCATCCATCGTATCCATGAATATGCTTAGAAACACAATCGTAAAGAAACTCGATGACATCAAACAAGTCATCCTCTGAATAATTATTACATTTTTCCTCAATTGGCCATAAGTCAGGTTTCTTGAGGTCGATAAACATTTGTGCTTCTATATCAGCACCTAGCTTGCTTGGAACATCTCCAGAGTTTTCAGAAAAATAACCGTTCTTTAGAAACTCAAGATAAACAGCTTTGAAAAGTTTAACGAATATGGGTAGATCGAAGCGACTCGCATCAGGATTTTTGCCAGTACGATGAGAATAGTATTTCCGACTCATGAACGATTATCCTAATTTTGTAAATATATCTGGATGGGCGAAGGATTCGCACCTATATTCTATCAATTAGACGACGTATTTTAGTATGGTGCGTCAGATGAGTTTCTTAAACGATTATTGAAGGTTTAAATATCTGACGCACCTTACTAATTATGAGAATTGCGTAATTCCTGCTAGTTAACTAACAGCTACAGCCTCCCCCAAAGGATGCTGCTCTAAAACAGCTTTCAAATATTTCCCAGTATAAGAACGAGAATTTGCCGATACCTCCTCCGGCGTTCCCGCCACAATAATCTCGCCGCCCTTATCTCCTCCTTCCGGGCCCAAATCGATCGCCCAATCGCAGCACCGAATCACATCCAAATTGTGTTCGATGACCAAAATTGAATTACCCTTATCCACCAACCTTTGCAGCACATTTAACAAATGGTGAACGTCGTAAAACGACAAACCAGTCGTCGGTTCATCAATCAAATAAAGCGTCTTCCCAGTCGCGCGGCGCGACAGTTCCGTTGCCAGCTTTACCCGCTGCGCTTCGCCTCCTGAAAGAGTCGGTGCAGGCTGTCCCAACTGAATGTAACCCAAACCCACATCCACCAAAGTTTGCAATCTGACACCAGCCCTAGGAATATTTTTAAACATTTCCCAGGCTTCCTCTACTGTCATGTTCAAAACATCAGAAATAGACTTGCCTTTATACTTCACTTGCAGCGTTTCCCGGTTGTAGCGCGCACCCTTGCAAACCTCGCACTGCACGTAAACATCCGGCAGAAAATTCATCGAAATTACGTTCACTCCTTGGCCGCCGCAAGCTTCGCACCTGCCTCCTTTCACGTTAAAAGAAAACTGCCCAGCTTTGTAACCTCTTGCCTTCGCTTCAATGCTTTCGGCAAACAAATCCCGAATCACATCAAAGACTCCGGTGTAAGTAGCGGGATTGGAACGCGGAGTGCGGCCGATGGGAGATTGATCGATGACAATTACCTTATCAACCACATCCTGCAGAGACCGTTCGCCCTTCGTTTTGAGAGCTTCCATATCCGGCGGTAAAGGAACTTTTTTGGTAAGATAGTGTTGCAGCGACGGGTACAGCAATTCATTGATTAAGGTGGATTTTCCCGAACCGGAAACACCTGTCACGCAGACGAGTTTACCCAGCGGAATTTCCACATCAATATTTTTTAAATTGTTGCGTGTCGCATTTTTGATTGAGAGAGCTTTACCGTTGCCTTTTCTCCTTTCATTGGGAGTTTCAATTACTCGTTTTCCCGACAAATAAGCACCGGTTAAAGATTCCTCGGCGGCAAGCAAGTTTTCTAAACTTCCTTGCGAGATAATTTTGCCGCCGTGAACGCCTGCGCCTGGCCCGATATCGACAATGTGGTCGGCCGATCGCATGGTTTCTTCATCGTGTTCTACGACAATCAAAGTATTGCCTAAATCGCGCAATTTTGTTAAGGTTTGCAGCAGCTTAAAGTTGTCTCTTTGGTGCAGTCCGATGCTGGGTTCGTCCAAAACGTAGAGGACACCGGTCAAGCCGGAACCGATTTGAGTGGCGAGGCGAATTCGCTGGGCTTCGCCGCCGGAAAGCGTCATTGCTGGACGGTCTAATGTCAGATAATCTAATCCGACATCCAGCAAAAATTGCAGCCTAGCTTTGATTTCTCTCAGGGCTAAGTCGGATATTTGAAATTGCCGATCGCTCAATCCCAAATTCTCGACTCTCTCTCGACAGTCGCGAATCGAAATACTGGTCAAATCGACAATGCGGTACTGTCCCAGCCGCACCGCCAGCGCCTCTGCTTTCAAGCGTTTGCCGCGACAAACCTCGCAAGGGCGATCGACTCGATACTGTTCCAGTTTCTGCTTAATTAAATCAGAACCAGTATCGTCGTACTGGCGCTGCAACATGGAAATTACACCTTTAAAATCTCTCCGCAAATCATTGACGCTGGTGTCTCGCTTTTTACCTTCTGCGGTTTGTTTAAACTCGTTTCCATACAAAATCACCTGTTGGTGTTGTGGCTTCAATCGGAACCAAGGAGTGTCGATATCAAAGCCGCAAGCATCAGCAACACTGCACAACAAAGAGAGATAATAGGAATTGTCTTTGTCTGACCAAGGGGCGATCGCGCAATAAACAGGTGCTTTCTCGTCAGGAATGACCAACTCCGGCGCAAAAGTCCGCAAATTCCCCAAACCGTGGCAGTTTTGGCAAGCGCCGTAGGGCGAATTAAACGAAAACAATCGGGGCGAAAGTTCTTCCATCACCGCGCCGTGTTCGGGACAAGCAAAGTTTTCGGAAAATACGATCGGCCCGTTGGGTTCGGAATTTTCCTCAGTCGGTAACTCTTCAACGATCGCAATTCCCTCAGAATGTCGCAGACAAGTTGTTAGAGAGTCAACTAAACGTTCTTCTAAACCGGCTTTTTTAACTAACCTGTCAACAACTATCTCGATGTTGTGCGTATGATTTTTATCTAATTCGATATTTTCTGACAGTTCTAAAATTTCTCCGTTAACTTTGACTCGAATAAATCCTTCGGAAGCTAAACTAGACAGTAATTTGCGGTGAGTGCCTTTTTTTCCGCGCACCACGGGCGCCAGAAGGTGAAAACGAGTGCCGTCTGGAAGTGCCATGACTCGATCGCACATTTCATCAATTGTCTGCGGCGCAATGCAGCGATCGCAAATCGGACAGTGCGGTTCGCCAGCTCTGCCGTAGAGCAATCTGAGATAATCGTAAATTTCTGTAACAGTGCCGACAGTCGATCGCGGGTTGTGAGAAGTTGACTTTTGGTCGATCGAAATAGCCGGACTCAACCCCTCGATCGCGTCCACATCCGGTTTGTCCAACTGTCCCAAAAACTGGCGCGCGTAGGCGCTGAGAGACTCAACGTAGCGGCGCTGTCCCTCTGCAAAAATTGTATCGAAAGCCAGGGAAGACTTACCGGAACCGGAGACACCAGTAAACACGATCAGTCGATCGCGCGGCAGTTCCAAATCGATATTCTTCAGGTTGTGCTGTCTCGCACCCCGAATCTGAATCGTATTTTGGCTGTTGGAGTTCAAAGTCGTCACATGATGTCCGTTGTGGGATGCACTTGACTGACTGGGTGAGGTTTCGGCGCGTTGGGACATGAGAGTAGTGCAAAACAGTGCTTAACCATCTTAGCGCTGCCTTTGGAATAGATAGCATCCAAACTCAAGAATATCAAAGAATCGTCAAATAGTTGACAGTTGACAGTTGACAGTTGACAGTTGAGGGTTCAGTTTTAATACCCGCTGCTGTTTGCACAGTAGACTGCATAATGTTTACTTCCCCTGCATTGAGATTAACATCAAAGAATCTTTAAATAAGTTTCCGTCGGCCCGTCGGGCAAAACCTTCAAAATTTGATGCTTCAAATCCACTTCAATTCCCAGCATGGTTTAAGCGTTCGGAATGCGAGTCCCAATTAAATCCGAGGACTTTAGTCCTCACTACAAACCGACATTTTTCGGGTAAAATCGAGTCTAATATTTTAATTACTGAGGCTTAGTGTCATGCCTATTCCCAAACTTAGTGAAACAATCATCAAAAATAACAGTTCTGAGCGATCGCTCAACCGAGCCGAAGATTACTATTTAGGTGGAACTGTTACTAACGCAGTCCTCCGTGGCAATATGGTGCAAGCAACAGTATACGGTTCTCAATCTCAAGCCTACAGCGTTAGCCTGCCGTTCAATCCTACGGGATTAACATCTGGAGTATTCTGCACTTGTCCTTACGATGGCGATGGATGGTGCAAACACATTATCGCGACGCTGTTTTTGTGTCTGCGAGAACCCGAAAAAATTGAACATGGCGAGAGGCTGGAAGACTTGCTTTCTCGGCTCAACGATGCCCAAATCTATGAGTTAGTAGAGCATTTAGCGGACAATGAACCGTCGCTGATCAATGCGATCGAACTATACGTTAATTCTAACGCTGTGTCTGCGCCGACAAGCCAATTGACGAAAATACATCGCCAAAGTGCGATCGATCCTGCTCCTTTTCGGCGACAAGTACGAGACATTTTCCGACAAGCTGAGGATTATTCCGAGTATGAATATGGTTATGATGAAGAAGACCCAATTACAGAAGAAATTTTAGAATTAATTCAGCAAGCCCAGGAATTCAGCGAACAAGGAGATGGCAAAAACGCTTTAGTAATTTTAGAAGCTATTACTGCAGGCTGCGTTGATGATTGGGATGAGATAGAAGAATATGGTTTTGAAAGTTATGAAATCACCAATGCTTTGGATGAAGCTTGGACAACAGCCATTTTGACCGCCGAACTAACTGCTGAGGAAGAAATAGATTTTCAGGTGATGTTAGAAGGTTGGAACGATGAATGGGATTGTAATTTCAGCATGAGTTTGGAAGCTTTACGCCAAGGTTGGGACTACCCGCCACTCCAGCAGATATTGGAAGGAAACCTTACTGGAACGGGAATCTGGGCTGATAATCCACCAGATTATGCTCGTGAATTAACCTTGACTCGCTTACAAATTCTCGATCGCCAGAACCGCGAAAAAGAATACTTATACCTAGCCAAGGCAGAAGGCTGTATTCAACAATATTTGACCATGTTAGCTCGTTTGGGGAGAATAGAAGAAGCTGTGAAAGCTGCGGAAACCGAGATGACATCAGTCGAAGAGGCTTTTGCTCTAGTTCAAATTTTACAAGAAGACGGATATTCAGAAGAAGCTCTAGAAATTTGTCAAGCTGGGTTGAATTTACCCGGCAATCTTACCTATAAACTGGCAATTTGTATGAGTGAATTAGCCGATGAATTAGGCGAAAAAGAAGCTGCGTTTAATGCTAAACTTAAAATTTTTAAAATTCAACCTTCCTTGAATGATTATCTTTCATTGCAGGAGTTATCAGGAGATAATTGGTCAACCTTGAGAGTAGATTTGTTGGCAATTGTAAGAACCATTCAAAGCTACAGTTCTACCGAAGCAAAGGTTGATATTTTTCTGCATGAAAAAATGATTGAAGAGGCGATCGCCGTTGTAGAAACATCTTACAGTTCAGAACTCGTTCATCGAGTGATGATGGCAGCAATTCCCCATCGCCCAGATTGGGTAATCGCCAATGCTTGTCAGCGCGCTGAATCGATTCTAAATGCAATGAAATCAGCCGAGTACGATAGTGCAATTAAGTGGCTAGAAAAAGCCCGTGCTGCCTATATACAAGCTGAGCGAAAAGTTGAGTGGTCTGCTTATCGCGCTCAACTGATGGAAGTACACAATCGGAAGCGGAAATTCATGGGATTGTTCAGAAACTCATATTTAAATTAAGTCTTAATTTTATCATAAATTTCTGGCAAAAATTGCAGACTTTTGTGAAATTATCTGCGCTTATCTGTATCGATATGCCTCGCATCTGCCCTTGATATCATGTCCGAGCGATTTCTATAACAAAGTCGTTTTCTCGCCCGATGGCAAAATCCTCGCCTCCGCTAGCGAAGACAATACCATCAAACTCTGGAACCCAGACGGCATCTTGCTTATAACCCTTACCGGACACCGCGATAACGTTGGGAATCTCAGTTATTCGCCCCATGGATTGACGATCGCATCTTCGGGCTCCGACGGCACTGTCAAACTCTGGAATACCGCCGACGGCACTTTGCTCAAAACCTTTACAGGACATAGGGGCTGGGCAACAAGCGTCTCAGTTATTCGCCCCATGGATTGACGATCGCATCTTCGGGCTCCGACGGCACTGTCAAACTCTGGAATGCTGCAGACGGAACAGAAATCGCTACGCTGAAAGGCCATACCAAACCTGTCAGAAGTGTCAGTTTTTCCGACGACGGCAAAACCCTAGCATCGGCTGGCGAAGAGGGTTTAGTCAAGCTGTGGGATGTCGAAAACCTGACTCTTCTCACCACCCTGCAAGCCCAGAATAAGGAAATCTGGAGCGTCAAATTCAGCCCTCCTGCCAGCAACAGCCCAACTCTGGCTACCGCTAGCGAAGATGGAACCGTCAAATTGTGGAATTTACCGCTGTTAGGAAATATCGAGCCACAAACGCTCAAAGGACACAGTGGCAGGGTTTCGAGCCTGAGTTTCAGTCCCGGCGGCCGCACTTTGGCAACCGCAGGTACCGATCGCGCGGTACGACTCTGGAACCTCGCCGGCATCGAACCGAAAGTTCTAGAAAGCCACCGCAGTCAGGTTTTCAGCGCGAGTTTCTCGCCAGACGGCAAAACTATTGCTTCCGGTAGTCGCGATCGTACTGTTAAATTGTGGAATGCACAAAACGGCAGCGAAATCAAATCTTTTTTAGGACATCGAGGTGCTGTCACCAGCGTCAGTTTCGCCCCTGATGGCAAAATTTTAGCATCCGCGTCGGGCGATCGAACTATTAAATTATGGAACCTAGAAACTGGGCAAGAAATCAAAACTCTTTCAGGACATCAAAGGGAAATTGACAGCGTTGTTTTCAGTCCCGACGGTAAAATTTTAGCATCTGCAAGTTTCGATCGCACAATTAAACTGTGGAATGTGGCAGACGCCACAACAAACTCGGAGGCTGTGCCCCTACAAGTTTTTGACGGACATCGCGATCGAGTTAACGATGTTAACATTAGTCCCGACGGCAAAACTCTTGTTTCTGCTAGCGACGATTTTACTTTAAGGATCTGGAATTTGGAACTAGATGTAGATAGTTTAATGAAGCTGAGTTGCCAATGGCTGGGCAATTATATTGCTAACTATCCTGACGAAAGGGCGATCGCCCAAATCTGCAATCCTTAAAAAAATTGAATAATATCGTGTCCGCTATACGGGATCTAAGATGTTGATGTGAATCATGGCGGGGATGGGGCGGGTTTATGAGATTATATCGTTTCCGTTTGGATCGTCAGGTGATTTAACCGCAGAGTACACAGAGTACACAGAGTCCGAGAATATATATCTGAATCATTCCGATGCTACCGGATTTGATATTATTTGTGGTTTCATAGATAGTTTATCAATCCGCCCCTACAGGATTTTGGGATGTTTATTGCACGCCAATAAACTTGTGAGTTTGCAAAGACAACCTATAACTCGGATGCTGTTTTAGTAACTCCAAAATAATCGGAATCGCCCGCTCTCGCGATTCCCATTCCGGCTGCAAAAACACAGGAATATTCCTATCTTCAACAAAATATTTTTTGTAAAAATCAACTTCTTCACCCGTGCTAACTACCAACTTAATTTCATTGGCTTTCTCCCAGAAATGCTCTTGTACCGGATATTTAGGATTGACGTGTTCCTTAGGAGACAGAGTAATCCAAGCCAGTGGCGAAACATCTTGCCAATAGGCGCCAGAAGTTTCGATACTTACCTGTTTGTCAGCTTGTAACAATGCTGCCACTAATTTTGGCAAATTCGGGTGGATGAAAGGTTCGCCGCCAGTAATGACAACTCTCGGCGACTGCAATTGAGCTAGCAATTGTGCGATCGACTGCGGCACCGACGGCAAACCTTTGCCACCTTTCGAGTAGCCAGTATCGCACCAAGGACACCCCACGGGACAACCTGCCAATCTAATAAAATCAACTAAAGTACCTGTCCAATAACCTTCGCCTTGAACAGTACACTGAAAAGTTTCGTGAATCGGTAATTTTATTTGTAAATTTGATACCAGCATTTGTCACTTTAATTTAATAATATTTGTTGAGGATTTTGATTAATTCTAATCGATCGTCGGTAATTAATATAGTTCTAGATAAAGGGGTAGGCAGAAACCGGGTTTTTCACCAAAATACTGTATCGCAGCCTTCAATACAGATAAAAACCCGGTTTCTTTGGTCTTAATAAAGTTCCCAGCAGCTAAAACTCTTTAATTGTGATGTTCCGGCTGCATCATAGTTGCCCAGCGGCGTTTCAGGGCTAAAGTTAGTCCGTCAGCAATGGGGACAACACTCAGAGTAACTCTCGGATCGTTACGCAATTTGTCGTTGAAACTGCGAAGGGCGAGGGTACTTGTGTCTTGTACTTGAGGATCGGCAACTCGTCCCGACCACAGAACGTTGTCAATTACTATTAAACCGCCATTGCGTACAAGTTGGAGCGATCGCTCAAAATAAGCCTCATAATTTTCTTTATCCGCGTCTATAAATGCAAAATCAAAGGTTCCTGCTTGTCCCTCGGCTATTAGTTTGTCGAGAGTATTTATTGCCGGGCCCAATTGCAAGAAAATTTTGTTTGCGACACCTGCTGCTTCCCAATAGCGCCGCGCTATAGAAGTATATTCCTCGCTGACATCGCAGGCAATAATTTGACCGTTAGGAGGCAGCGCTAAGGCTACGCACAGGGAGCTATAACCAGTAAAAACTCCAACTTCTAAGGTTTTTGTCGCTCCCATAAGCTGCACCAGCATCTCCATAAACTGACCTTGTTCGGGAGCTATTTGCATCATACCCATCGGATGCTTAGCAGTTTCTTCCCGCAGTGCAGCGAGAATATCTGGTTCCCGCAGGGAAATAGATAATAGATAATCGTAAAGTTTATTTTCTAGACCAATAGTTGAGTTCGTCATCGGTTTGTCCTTGCTGCTGACTTTTGATTTGAGATTGTATGCGTGCAGTTATTGGAAATCGGATACGGTAGAGTTAATTTTAGCTATTTTGCTGTGGCTGCAGCTTGCGGTATGACCCTCTCGGTGACAAGCTGGTAATTTGCTTTCACGGGCGATCGACCTTTCAATCAGTTTATCTCAGCCGCAGGCGATCGAGCTGCTCTGCAAAAGAAAAGTGGAGAGAGGAGCGTTTTGACATTGCTGCGTTGTTCCCCAAGTGTAACCCTGGGAGTTATACCAGTTCAAAAAAGAATGCCACTGTAGATAAGCTGTAAACCCAGACACAATCAGTCATTACTAATTTCAAATCTTAAATTTTAAATTGTATGACTTGGGGAAAATCTGACTTTATCCCGATCGCTAATCACTAATGAATAATTATGTATAACTTAGGCAATTCTTACAGACAAACCGTTTTATTTAACTATTATTGCTCGGCAAAAGACCGTGTATTTTTTTTCAAACAAACCAGGTGTCTGGAAACTCTTGTGTCCTGGAATATTACTAATCACTAATAAACTGGGTTGAACAATAGGACGCTTTATCAACTGTCACAGCTTATTCTTCCACACCCCAAAAACCTACCCACAATCAAAATAACATTCCACGATTGAGATATAGCAAGTATTTCAATAAAAAAGTCAGGTTGGTTGCAACCCTTGCCTAGCACTGTTACTCATAACTAATTAACCTGGATTAATAGGACGATTACTTAACTGTCACAGTTTCTGGCTCCATATCAAAACAACCTACTCACAATCGAAATAACATTTCACAAAGGCTTTCTTTATGTACAGTTTTGCAGGTTTTGGTGCGGGTACGGGCTTATTTCTATTGTTGGTTTTTTCCATTCTGCAATGGCTGCACGTCCCCGCCGGCAGTTTTATTGATTGGGTAATTGCCATTGCTATTTTTGAATGGCTGTTGCTGATAGTTACTGTTCCTTGGAATGTCCATTTTGAAGCTAAAGAAGTTTTAGCGCAAGCGGCTGAATCTACTAAAAAAAATATTGCTGTCGATCATGAACAAGTCAAATACGTTAATGTATTAGTTCGCCGATCGCTCTTTGTGGCGATCGCCCTGCATCTCGGAAGCGCGATCGTATTTTACGCCCTCGCCGCCACTGGAATTAGTGCTGTGGGCTATCTCAGTTCCGGTGCTGCACTGCTGTTAACTGTAATGCGTCCAGCTATCCGAGGTTATCAATATTTAGCCCAGCGGCTGACAACTATCCGCAGCCAATTTTTGTACCCCCGCGAAGATATTGTCGAACTCCGCAGCCGCTTTGCAAACTTAGAATCTACAGTTAGAGATTTATCCAATCAATTCAGTTCAAATAATCCGAATTCGTGGGTGGCTGTCCAAGAGCGGGAGCAACAGGCTACCACCAGAGAATTAACTAATTTATCGGCATCTCTACAATCTTTGCAAGCGAAAAATCAGGCAGAACACACTAAACTGGCAAGAGATGCAGAAAGTGCGATCGCCCAACTTACCGACGACGGACAATTTCTCAACCACGTCCGCGAAATCATCCGCTTCTATAAAGAAGCATAAAGTCAGTAGTCAGTAGTCAGTAGTCATTAGTCATTAGTCATTAGTCATTAGTCATTAGTCATTAGTCATTAGTCATTAGTCATTGGGAATTGTTAGCTGTTGACTTTTGACTGTTAGCTGTTAACTGTTAGCTGTTGACTGTTAACTAATAACTAAGCTGTTGCGGCATTTAAACTGTATGTCAAAACAAATAAAACTCTTGTAGAGGTGGGCATCATGCCCGCCCTGAATATACAATTTAAATGCGCGACGACTTAATAACTAACAACCAATAACTAACAACCAATAACCAATAACCAATAACCAATAACCAATAACCAATAACCAATAACTAACAACCAATAACCAATAACCAATAACCAATAACCAATAACCAATAACCAATAACCAATAACCAATAACCAATAACCAATAACTAACAACTACCAACTGCCAACTACCAACTGCCAACTACCAACTGCCAACTACCAACTACCAACTGCCAACTGCCAACTGCCAACTGACTAATTCCCTACCTTTAGATAGATGTCAAAGGATCCCTACTGTAAATTTTTCACAAAAAACAGAGATTAATCAGTCTTAAGGAAGACTCAATAAATGTATTAATGTAATATATAGCAGGAATTGATCGCAAACTCTAACCAAAGATAGTTTGTGAATGAGTTAGCTTAGGCTTAATATTTGAACATAAGCCAAAGACCTTTTGAAAAAACTCAAGAAGGAATAAATCATGACTAATCGCCAGCCAACACCGCCCGAGAGTGAAATTAGCAAAGCAACACCAACCGACGAAAAAATCGAAGCTAATATGGAAGCCCCCCACTACGACAGGGGCATTACTCCTGCTGAGACAGCAGCGCGGCAAGAACGCGAAGGCGCTAACTTCATGCACGCAACCACCGAAGCAAAGCAGAAAAGCGCCAAAACAGACGACCAAACCGATGACGAAAGCATTCACACTACAGATGGTTATACAGTAGACAAAGAAGGTCTTGTTAACAATTATGCGATCGAACCGGAAATGTACATCAACGAACCGGGCGATTTGAGAGCAAAAGAAGAAGCCGAAGCAGCAGAACGCGCTCGAATTCTTGCGGAAATCAAAGATAAAAAAGGCGAGGAAGGAAAACTGACAGAAGAAGCAGACACCCGTCACAAAGGGCCGGGAATTATCTAGATTGCCTGGTTGATAGTTGCGCCTCAGCGCGCGAGGTAGCAACAAAATAGGGCCCGGATTTTTTTAGATACGGGAAAGGTCGATCGACCTTTCCCCTAAAATCCTGGCCCTATTTTGCTTGAGAATGCTGTGACATATATCCCGATGCCTAAAAATTACTCAAGCCCTAACATTTTCCCTCAGCCAATTAAACTTTGCCTGAGCTAGGGCTAAATTTTGCATAATGCTAGGATTGATATCCTCGCGCTCCAATTCTGGTCGATCAAATTCTTCTATATTGCGCCCGTATTCTATATGTCTAATCGTACCGCGCATCCTGTCTGCCAAACAGAGCGAAATTCCATAATAAAAACGGGAAGCAAAACCCATATCGTGTTCGAGTTTGACTACTAACTGCCGCCGGGGAATTGCCAGCAAGTGAGTTTTTTCGATCGCCTTTACCGTAGCCAAAGGAGGGCGAGCATCAATAAAAGAAACTTCTCCCACAAGTTCACCGCTAGCTATTCTAGCGAGTTCTTTCGTCTCTTGGGCCTCGATAGAAACGCTCAAACTCCCTTCCAAAACAATATATAACGCATCTATCTGTCTCCCTTCAACAATCAAAATCCCGCCCGCATCGAGAACTTCCCTTTTACCTTTTTGGACGATCCAGTCAATATCGTCGTTATTTAGCTGGCTCAAAATAAAAAGTGCTTTTTTTCTGCTGCTGTTTGCCATAAATTTAGCTCCCGATCGCTTCTTTATATAATCATCTTTCGTCTGCTCGTTACCAGTCGGAGCGACAGTAATGCAGATCCGGATGAAGAGCCTTTCTTTACCTCTGCGCCTCGGGATAGAAAAAATTGTGGCAGATGTTTAAGTTATTAAATTTTCGTTCCCAACCGCTGAGGCATCGCGTTGAATAATTAATCTTTTAATAATAGCATTTGTTGAATAAATTTTTTGAACTCGATCGGCATTCACAACAGATTGCAAATTTCTTGTCTGACAACCGATCGGGTTCGCCCCACAGCTTTCTTTGGGGATGGGGCGCCCGAAACAATGCTCCGCGCCCCGTTTGGCTCGCTAAATCAATCGCAAATCAGGATAGCCGGCCAACATATCATCAGCAGTGAGAGTGTCGCCGTTAGCTTGAGGAGTCCACAGCACCTCAACCGCCAGCAACTGCTCGCTCGATACTCCACCAATCTGGCGCAAAGCTTGGCGCAAATCTTCAGAGTTTTTCACTACTGGCAATTCCAATTTGCCTTGAGTACCGACAATCACCGTCACCACAATAAATTCACCGGGAGCAGAATTCAAATCGGAAGCAACCAGCGCGCCGTTTTCCTGCAAACCAGGCAAGATATTGCTGCTCCCTGCCTGCCGGAGCTGATTGTTATAATTCGAGAGCGTTTCTTCAGTAAACTTACTGCGTTCTGCCAAAGAAAACTGGTTAAATTTAGCTTCGGCTGCTTCCAAGCGAGTTTGCATAGATTCAGCGCCCGCGTAAACCCAGTATTCAGGATGGCGCAGCATCGCCAGAGTAGATTCTTGCAGCACTTGAGCGCGACCGACTGCTGTATCGGTATCCGCTGTGCGCGCTAGGGAGTCGAGTTCGGCTTGCAAAGTGCGGGCCTCTGCTAACAAACCCACTTGCAAGCGGGCCACAGATACCGTGGTGCTAGAAACGCTGTTGCCGAGTTCGTCAGTTCCACCCCGGGCGCTGCGGAAGCTTTGCACGAGGAAATTGGCTATCGAAATAAAAATCAAAATCGAGAACAGGCCGCCAAATCCGCCGCCAAATCCAAAAAACGGCAGCAAGAACGGGAAACCAAATCCACCGCCAAATCCACCGCCATAGCCGCCAGGGTAGTAACCCCCTCCAGACGGCGCGTAGGTGCGGCTCGGAGATGAATAACTGCGCGCGGGCGCTCCAAAAGATCCGCCACCGATGCGTCCTCCGCTGCGAGCAGCCAGGGCTCCGTCAGCGTTACTGAGGGCTAGCGTCACTACCAGACCGATCGCAAATAGTGATTTCAAAAGCGGTTTCATCATCTTTGAAATTAGTTGCTTGTACATAACACCGTTACTATTCGATACATTTATAATTTACAATCTATTCTGGCGGATGGGCAGCGCGGTTGTAGGGGTGAACTGTGTGAGATATCCGTACTAGCCGAACCCTACACCGCTAGAACTCTGTCTGGGAAGGACAAAGGCTAGAGAGAGAATAGAGGACTAAAGTCCTTACTGCGAACCGCGTCCGCGGATTTTACAGAACTTTACGTAGTTTGAGGGCGATCGACCAACAATAAGCTCTAGACTTGTGAAATACCTAACACTGACCTTTTGGTACAGTGCAGGCTTCGTGTCTCGTTTGCCGTTGCACGGCGTTGGGGATATCCATTGCTGAATATTCGTCACCCAAGACGATCCGAGTCTGACACAGCATCTCTGGGTTTTTACACCCTTTATCCCTTCCTAGGGAACCCACGCAGAAGCCCTATTTCCTAGGGCAAAAACTATTTTCGTACCACAAACTTGGATTGTATTTTCTGGTGGGACGTGCCTTACCAACCAGCGGTCTGTTCTTTCCCCCTTTCTCTGGCAGTTGTCCTGGGCAAGCATACCACTGCTACTATAGCCTGTTGTTTGCAGTCGAGTGGGTGGGTCGCAACCATTTACATCTTAGACGTTTTGCTGACACAATCCGAAAATTTTCGATAATTTCTTTAACTTATTTAGCCGATATCCCGACGCTGAATTGAGTACAATTACAGCGCGGGACTGACGCCAAATAAGTCAAAGAAACGCCCCAGTCCTAGAAACCAGGACTTTATCCACCGTAAAAAATATTATGTTTCCAACCCACCGCCCCCGCCGCCTCCGCAACCATCCCCAACTCCGCCGGATGGTACGCGAAAATATCTTGACAACCAGCGATTTAATTTACCCTCTATTTGCCGTACCGGGGGAAGCTGTTGCCAAAGAAGTTACATCGATGCCCGGAGTTTACCAGCTATCGGTAGACAAAATCGTAGAAGAAGCAAAAGAAGTTTACGACCTCGGCATTCCCGCGATTATTTTATTCGGGATTCCCGCAGACAAAGATACAGATGCGACAGGTGCTTGGCACGATTGCGGCATCGTCCAAAAAGCGACGGAAGCAGTTAAAAAAGCCGTACCCGATTTAATCGTCAGCGTCGATACTTGTCTGTGCGAATATACCAGTCACGGTCACTGCGGCTATTTGGAAGTCGGAGATTTAAGCGGCCGAGTTTTGAACGATCCGACACTAGAATTGCTCAAAAAAACCGCCGTTGCTCAAGCTAGGGCGGGTGCAGATATTATCGCACCTTCGGGAATGATGGACGGTTTTGTCGGAGCAATTCGCGAAGGATTGGACAGTGCCGGATTTGAAGATATTCCTATCATGTCTTACGCGGCCAAATATGCCTCAGCTTATTATGGCCCGTTCCGGGATGCGGCGGATTCTGCTCCTCAATTTGGCGATCGGCGCACCTACCAAATGGACCCAGGAAACGGCCGCGAAGCTCTCAAAGAAATTGCTCTCGACATTGCCGAAGGCGCGGATATGCTGATGGTTAAACCGGCTTTAGCATATATGGACATCATCTGGCGGGTCAAGGAAGCAACTAACCTGCCAGTTGCGGCTTACAACGTTTCTGGAGAATACGCGATGGTGAAAGCCGCCGCCCTTAACGGTTGGATTGATGAAGAAAGAGTAGTGATGGAAACCTTGACAGGATTTAAGCGTGCTGGTGCTGATTTGATCTTGACTTATCACGCCAAAGATGCGGCCCGCTGGCTGCAAAACTGAGCCCCACCTAATGCCCCAATACGTTTGGAGTCGGAATAACGGGCGGTTGAAACCGCCTCAGCGTCAAACCAAACCGATGCTAAGCGGGTTGAAGAAAACGAGGTAAAAATTACGCGCTCATCTTCTTCAGTCCGCAGAGGCAGACTTTGCTTGAGAAGAAGCTGTTTCAACCGCCGTCCGACTTTTTTCACAAGATTTACACAAAATAGTATTAATCATCACTGAAATTAGTTAGATAATATGTATGAATAACAATAGTTTTGTAAATCGGGAATTTAATCGTCGATAGTTCCCCAACAAAATCAACTATGCCGGTTAAGACAGTAAAAGTAACAGAGTTTAGATAAAAATTAAAGGCACATTGAGCATGACATCAACCAGTAGGGATTCCAGTCACATTCAATTTTGCATAGAGCGCGATCGCGCGGACATCGTACAAATCCAAGAACTATTTAAAGCAGCCGCCTTTTGGGCGAGGGAACGCAAGATAGAAGATTGGGAAATTGCGATCGCCAACAGCGAACCAGTGGTAACAGTTTGGGATGCCTCGCGGGCGATCGGCTTTGCTAGAGCCACATCCGACGGCATCTATCGAGCCACCATCTGGGATGTCGCCATTCACCCAGATTACCAAGGTGCAGGACTAGGCCGCAAATTAGTCCAAACAGTCTTGAGTCATCCTCGGATGTGCCGAGTAGAGCGAGTTTACTTGATGACAACCTACAAACAAAGCTTCTACGAGCGCATCGGTTTTCAGCACAACGCCAGCACCACAATGGTACTTGAAAATCAGCTTCTAGACGAGAATATCGAATTAGAAATTAGCAAGGGCGAATTGCTAATTTCTAATTGTTAAACAAGCACAAAACTTAAACCAAAATCTCTAAATAGTATGGCGTGCAATGCACGCCATACTATTTACAAATAGTTTACCTCTTCCCTCCCTCCGTTAAATCAATTACACAATCTGTTTCCTTCTTCCTGATGACTAATAACTAATGATATCAAATCCGGTAGGATCGGAATGATTCAGATATATATCCTCTCCCTCTGTGTACTCTGTGTACTAATAAGGTTAAATCACCTGACGATGCAAGCGGAAACGATATGACTAATGACTACTGACTACTGACTAATGACTAATGACTAATGACTAATGACTAATGACTAATGACTACTGACTAATGACTACTGACTAATGACTAATGACTAATGACTACTGACTAATGACTACTGACTACTGACTAATGACTACTGACTACTGACTACTTCACAAAGTTGCCAAAGGAATAGAACACTGAGTGCGATTAAAATTGGAATCTTCAGACTCAGAAGGCACAGCTAGAACCTCCAACTTTCCATTCATCAAACTTAATAAAGTCTGATTCATCAATAACCTCATGCCAGAAGACACCTTAGAATTATCGCTGTTGTTATTAGCATCCGATACCAAATCATGCTTTAGCAAATCCCAAGACTCGCTCCAAGCACTAATTGAACGCTGATCGTCCACCCAAATATGAACGCATCCAGATTCCGGCGAACAATGGGCCGAAACAGAAATACTCCCCTCATCCATCTGAGCAATAGCAGTATCTACCAAATTAACTAAAACTTGCCGAAATCTGGGCAAATCTGCCAATACATAAATCCCCGGATCGGGCGGCAATATCTCCAAACGAATGCTGCGATTAGCAGCTTGCAAGTAAGTTAAATCATCAACTTCATCAAAAACCTTAGCTAACTGAATCGGCTCAATATCCATCGTGTCAGTGCCGTGTTCAGTTTTAGCAACAGAGATAATTTCATCTATCAATTTCACTAGCTTGAGTGCTGCAACGTGAGCTTGTTCGACAAACTCTCGTTCCTCTGCAGGATCGTCGCACAAATCCGACAGAATTAATTGCAGCGTACCAATCATAGTGCTCAGGGGCGATCGCAACTCGTGAGAAGTTCGAGCCAAAAAGCCCCCCTTAAATAGACTCATCTCCGATGCCATCTGATAAGCCAATTGAGTTTGCTTCAGTTGCTCAGCCAAGGCATCAAACTTCTCTAAGTTAATTTCTTGAGGAGTTGGCGGCATAGGGGACACAGGTTCTGGCTGTTGCGAGCTTTTTTGTCGCCCGCGCCAAATCAAACTGCTTCCCCAACCCAGTCCTAATCCCATACCTAAATATATCAAGTCGCTCCAGCCGATCGGCGCCATATTGCTTTGCCTAGGAGTTTAGCTTTTAGCATTTTAGCTCGATCGCGCCCTGTCGCAAGATTTCCCAATCACCACCAGTCCATTTCGCCACAGTCGAAGGCAAACTCGAAGCTGTTGTTGCTGTTGTTAATTCAGCAGCAACTAATGTCAAGACTTCGGGAAACTGCGCTTCTATTTCTGCCACCGACGACCGAGGCGCTTGGCCGGATAGATTAGCACTGGTAGTAGCCAAAGGGCCTGTCTGCTCTAAAATCTTGAGGGCAAGGGGAAAATTAGGCACTCGTAGCCCTATTGTAGTCGGGTCGATCGGATTCATCGCAGCGGGAACTTTTGCCGAAGCTGGGAGCACCAAAGTTAACGCCCCAGGCCAATAGGATTGGGCCACTTGCTGCCAGAATGTTAATTCTGCCGGACTCCCCTGCACGTAAGGCCACAAAGCTTGGGATGATGCTGCCATCAAAATCAGCGGCTTGTCTTGACTGCGCTGTTTAGCTGCAAAAATCAACTCCGCGCGATCGGGCCGCGCAGCCAAAGCGGGTACAGTATCTGTAGGAAAACTGACAATACAATCTCCTGAAATTGCCCCTTGAATCAAGGAGTCGAGCGAAACTTGGGTCATCCGATTTTAGATGGTAGATTTTAGATTTTGCATAAATTTTTGATGCGAGCCTGTCAACCGCAGATTTCAGGCAGATAGACACAGATTAACGCAGATCATTTCAAGAGAGGAATGTGTATAAATCGAATCTTGTCTGTTTTAAAATTACAGCATATTTGGGCAATCTAAAGACGATAGGCTAAGGCAAAGCGATCGATTCCCGCTAAATCAGAAAATATCTGAACTTGACCATAACTCCCGTGACTTTCCAGCATATCAGCCACAGCCGTTTCTTGTCCCGCCATCATCTCAACCACCCAAACTCCCCCCGATTCTAAATAATCGGGAGCCGTTTCTACCAAATGCCGGATGCACTCTAACCCGTCAAAACCGCCGTCTAAGGCTAGGTGAGGTTCGTGCTTCAAAACTTCCGGTTGCAGAGTCAGCACGGTGCTGCTGGGAATGTAAGGGGGGTTAGACACCATGCCACTAACTTTGCCCTTGAGAAATTCTAGGGGTTCCCACCACAAACCTTGATAAAAATTAACTCGCGAGCCAAAACCCAAATTCTCAGCATTTTGTCGAGCCACTGCCAAAGCTTCCGAAGTACAATCTACTGCATAAACTGTAGCATTTGTCAACTCCGAAGCTAGACCGATCGCGATCGCCCCGCTACCCGTACCCAAATCCACCCAATGCGATTTTGGATCGATTGAACAACTTTTAACAGCATCCACAGCCAAATCGATCAGCAATTCCGTTTCAGGACGAGGAATGAGCACCGCCGGCGTTACTTTCAGCGAAAAATTCCGCCAATGTGCGACTCCCGTCAAATACTGCACGGGCACCCGTTCCTGCAAGCGCTGCTCCCACAATCGATCGAGTTCAGGTAAAGACAACTTTAATTCAATTTTTGGCAAATCTTTAAACGACTCCAAACGCAGAGCCAATTTATCCAAACCTGCCAGCTCTTGCAGCAGCCAGTCGAGTTCTGAATTGGGAATGTCACAGGCGATCGCCTCCGTCTTAGCTTGATTCACCCACTGCCACAACTCTAAACCGGAAACAAACATCAGATTTTTTAGTAATTGAGAATTAGTCATTTGTTATTTGTTATTTGTTATTTGTTATTTGTTGTTGGTTGTTAGTTATTTGCTATTTGTTATTTGCTATTTGTTATTGGTTGTTGGTTGTTGGTTATTTGTTGTTGGTTATTTGTTGTTGGTTATCAAAAAAGTGAGTATAGCCCTAGGCCCTAGGCCCTAGGCCCTAGGCCCTAGGCCCTAGGCCGCATATTACCTCATATGAGAGCTTGAAAGGCTATAGTCATTAGTCATTAGTCATTAGTCATTTGGAATTGGTAAATAGTAGGTTGAGTCGAGCAGTCCAACCTACTAACTTAATCCTGAATGCAAAACCTAATTATGTAGGCTTCGATCCACACCGCACCTTACCGCTATTATCAGTAGTGCATGAAACCACTTCTTGCGTAAATTCTGTCTGTAACTAATGACTACTGACTAATGACTACTGACCAATGACTAACAGTTAGCGAGTCGGTCGAGCTGGAGCCGGAGAGGCTGGAGCCGGTCGAGCTGGAGCCGGAGAGGCTGGAGCCACCTGTGGATTTTGGCCAGCACCGGCGGGTTGGAGCGATCGCACAAATTCCAGCGACTCCCGCGACGGCACCAAAATCATTTGGGTCAAAAACTGGTCGTTTTCAGTACGCAGAGCTTCCAAAACGCTTTCCAAGTTCACAACCTCAATCTTAATCGAGGTCGTTATGTTGGGTTGCTGCTGCTTAAAACGCTCCACCATTCCCAGCAATTCTTCCTTATTAAAAAATAAAGGAATCACCTCTTGCTGGCCCCGTTGAATCGTCAAATAACCATTTTCCGCGCCCCCTCTGGCCAAAAACAGGGGTACACCGTTGAATTCGTTAACTTGTTGCCCAGTCTGCTGAAGTACAGTTTTAGCCGACTGCACCTGCTGCGGAGCCGGCACAAAAG
Source organism: Microcoleus sp. CZ3-B2 (assembly GCF_036705055.1). Taxonomy (NCBI): domain Bacteria; kingdom Bacillati; phylum Cyanobacteriota; class Cyanophyceae; order Oscillatoriales; family Microcoleaceae; genus Microcoleus; species Microcoleus sp. CZ3-B2. The sequence goes on from NZ_JAUBTN010000009.1 coordinate 41,823, forward strand.
CAAACTGCACCTGATCCGGCTTGCCTTTATTGGCTTGAGTGATTTGATAAATTTCCCCCAGCGACACCGGCATCACGCGCACCGATGCAGCCAACTGAGGATTTCTGGTTTTGAGCTGATCGACAAAAGCTTGAGCATCTTTCTGGCTGATAAAAATTCCCGCCACCGAAGCATTGCCAGTTTGACCTTGACCTTGTTTGGGTACAGAAGCGATCAGGGGCGCACCTTGAGCGTCTGTAATTGTAAATACTGGCACCGATCGCAATTTTTCCAAAATTTGTGGTTCGGGAATTGCCAGTGCAGACATCTTACCCATTGGCTGTGGCCCTAGCAGAGCGCAGCCGACAATTCCCAATATTGCGCCGAAACGAACTAATGATTTCATGTTTTTCCACCAGGAGCAGTTCTGAAACACATTAACGCAAAGACTGACACCTTGACACGATCGGCAAAAACTGCCTTAATCTGTTTACATTTTGACTAAATGTAAACAGATTGAGACTGTTTCTGTTTCAATCTATCTATTATTTAACATTGTGCGATCGGGATGACAGGATTTGAACCTGCGACATCCTGCTCCCAAAGCAGGCGCGCTACCAAGCTGCGCTACATCCCGTTGTGATAGTTAGCTATCCTTTAACTATTAACACACAACACCCTCAGTTTGTCAAGCTTTTTTTATTTTAGCTTTGGGTGCGGGGCCGAAGTTACCTTCAGTTTTTGCTGTTTGACAATAGTTGCACCACTTCAAAGCAGCCATGCTGCGAAACATCAGGAGCGTAAATGACCCCGCCCAAACACGGATACCGTTTCCCGCAGGACTCTCGCGAACAGGTAAAAATTTGAGACCAAAGTTCCTGCTTTGGTGATTCACCCAGCAGCAAGCAAATCTTCAATACCCGAATCGACTTACCGCAGCGCAGGGGGCGAGGAGGTGTTAGCAGCGTCGATCTTGAATGCTGGACTTTGCTCTCAAAAAATCAACGCCGATTTGCACCTGACTGGCTAATCTGGATACCAAAACATACCTTTAATCCCCTCCGGATCGGACATGAAGCCCAAATTTCGGTAAAAATCCACCACTTGAGGGTCAGCAAATAAGGTAATGTTGCTGATATCTTCACTGCGGAGTTTTTTAATGATGTATTGCATCAGCGCTTTGCCCATGCCTTTACCCTGGTAGTCAGGATGAACTACCACATCCCAAAGCGTGGCATTAAAAGCATGGTCTGAAGTCGCTCTGGCGAAACCCACCAGCCGTCGCTGGTTGCCCCGCATCTCCCACATAGAGACGACTAGGAAGCTGTGCACAATAGCTTTTTTGACTTTACGCAGGGGACGGCGAGACCAACCCACTGCATTACAAAGTTCTTCGAGTTCGTAGAGATCGATGTCCCGATCGCAACTGAAAAAGATGCGAGCGTTGCCACTGGCGGGTTTGCGAAATGTTGGGGAAAGCGGATCGCCTAACCCGACGGCCACATCTTCCTCAAATTCCGCTGTTTGGGATACAGAGGCAGACTCAGGACTACTAAATAAGTTTTTCCAAAAACCCATGCAGGCGCGGTTGAGGTAGTAGAAGTTGGACTACGTGAAAGAAAACCCGACAGACAAACCCACTCCGAGCGGCGTGGGATAAATTACGGGTAGCCTTTTGAGCAACAGTTTACGGTAAACTCATCTTACGCCGAAAGCAGCGATTTGTCGTCTAACATTGAGTCTGAGCTTTTTTTGATTCTCGTCAAGTGAGGGAGAAATGTTCTGCAAGCCTGTGCTCGAACAATCCGCTCTTAAGGTAAAATTTGTTGCTGGCTCACGACAGAGGCATTTTGGGAATTGCTTCTTTTAAGTGCTGCCGATCGCGCCGGAACTTATACGCTGGCTGGGAAATACGACCCGAAGATCGCAACCATGACCTTCTGGTAATACATTCTCACACAGATTTTACCCACCCAACAACGGATACCGTGCCACTTACGACCGTCGTGGAGAGATAGAAATTTTAGACAAGAGTTCCAACTCCCAGATTCATCTGTGGAGTAAATCTACAATCTAAAATCTACAATCTAAAATCTACTGACCTCTGGTTTTAGTTTGGAGGCGATCGCAATTTAAGTCGAATCGTCAAATCGAAAATCCCATTGCCATAAGGCATGGGAGAGCAAATACCTAGTATATCTCCCGCACCTTCCCCTCAATTATGGCTTCGGGTTTAAAACCATCTACCCTAGAACTTCTCAAGCGCTTTAACCGAGCGTTTCCACAGTTTTACGAGCAATTTGTTAGTAGTGAAATCCAACTGCAAAACCTCAAATTAGCTTATCAGCTTTACAAAACTCGGCAAGCAGTCATCGAAATCAGAGCCGAAGGTAATAAAAGTGCCCTGCATTTTGCTTACCGGAACCAATCTTTTCTCCTGAGCGACATTTTTGGAGTATTGGCGGCCTACGGGCTGACCATTCACAGTCTGAGTCTGTACGGTCAAATTTACCCGCCAATGCTGGTATTTATCAAATTGGTAGTATCTCGCGGCGGCAAGGTGCTGGCAGATAAAACAGCAGAAAATGTCTGCAGGGCAGTTCGAGAGGCCTTGGCGGGGCATTTTGAGGTTGAAGAGATGTTGGCTGTGGAATTTAATCTAGACGCGGGTTTGGAAGATGTGGCAACTGAATTTTACGTCGATCCGGTTTTCCACTTGCCAGCTTTGCTGATAGAAGCTGATAATCAGCCTGGACTTTTTTACAAAGTTATGTATGCCATCTGGCAAGAGGATTTGTTGGTGGTAAATGCTAATTTGCTGGTTTGGCGGGGGCGAACTCGCCTGATTCTCTACTTGTTGGGGCCCAATGAAAGTTTGATTCCTGAGTATCTGGGGCAGAAAATCGCTGAGGGGGTGCGACAAAGATTGCTGGGCGAGCGATTTTAGGTGGTTGGCAGTTGACTGTTGGCAGTTGGCAGTTGGTAGTTCGCGATCGATCTGTTCTTGAGCGTTGATTTCGGGATAGGATAAATGTATGGCAACCATCGACATCCTAGGGGTTCGGCACGCTTGCGATTTGACGGCTCCGACTGCAACTTCTCCGGTTCTGGTATTTGTCCACGGCTGGCTGTTAAGCCGCCACTACTGGCAACCTGTGACCGATCGCTTGGCACAAAACTATCAGTGCTTGACCTACGATTTGCGCGGGTTTGGCGATTCTCAACCGGACGGCGACGGTCATCCGGGGCCTTCGGAACCGCTCGATTCCTGCTACACTCCCGCAGCTTACGCTCGCGATTTGGAAATTTTACTCGAAAAACTAGATATTTCTAATGCTTGGTTGGTGGGACACTCTCTCGGCGGTACGATCGCTCTTTGGGCCGCCGGCCAATTTTCCGATCGCGTTAAAGGTGTCGTCTGCATCAATGCAGGCGGCGGCATCTATCTAAAGGAAGAATTCGAGCGCTTTCGAGCGGTCGGCAAGCAGCTAGTGAAAATGCGTCCCCGCTGGCTGTCTCACTTGCCGCTAGCAGATTTCGTGTTTGCCCGCGATTCTGTGGCAAGATCGATCGGCAGATGTTGGGGAAGGCAGCGCTTGATAGATTTCGTGGCAGCCAATCCTGACGCAGCTTTGCGGGCTTTGTTGGACTCCACCACAGAAGCGGAGATTCACCTCTTGCCGCAAATAGTGTCCCAACTCAAGCAGCCTGTTTATTTTATTGCCGGCAGTAAAGACAAAATTATGGAACCAAAATACGTGCTGCATTTGGCTAGCTTTCACTGGATGTTCCAAGGTTGCGGCGAGAATGTCCTTCAGATTGATAGCGGTCATTTGGCAATGGTTGAACAGCCAGATGCAGTGGCTAGTTACTTGCAAAATATTCTTCACGAACACGCTTAAAGGGCATGGGGCATCGGGCATCGGGCGAGCGCGAAGCGGAGGGATGGCGCATCGGCCCGCGCAGGGCATGGGGCATGGCGCATAGGGCATAGGGCATGGGGAATTGGGGCATGGGGCATCGGCCCGCGCAGGGCATGGGGCATCGGAGGTTATTGGTAACGAATAACCAATAACCAATAACGAATAACCAATAACGAATAACCAATAACCAATAACGAATAACCAATAACCAATAACGAATAACCAATAACCAATAACAACTGACTTCTTCCTCAACCTAAAATCTGTTATGTTAATTAGATAACTCTGCCCGATCGCCCTCTTGGGACAGACGTTTCGATTCAATAGTGGCTTTCAACTCTAAATTGTAATTCTACTTAAATATCTGTGCGCGTTAACCTCACCGATCGGCAACAACACATCCTTTGGGCAACGGTTCGCCACTACATAGCTACAGCGGAACCCGTTGGCTCAAAAGCTTTGGTTGACGAATTCAACCTCAGCGTCAGCCCAGCTACAATTCGCAATGCTATGGGGACTCTAGAAAAAGCTGGACTGCTATATCAGCCCCACACTTCGGCAGGACGAGTCCCCTCTGATTCCGGCTACAGAATTTATGTAGACCAGTTGATTCAGCCCTCTGATACCCTAGCCCGCAAAGTTGAACAGGTACTAGACCAGCTCAACTGGTCAGACGGCCGCATGGATGCCGCACTCCGCGGCGCTGCTCAAATCCTGGCAACTATCAGCGGCTACATTGCCATGATCACGATACCGCAAACCAATACGGCTTGCTTGCGCCACTTGCAACTGGTGCAGCTAGAGGCGGGAAAGGTGATGCTGATCGTGGTGACTGATGTTTACGAAACTCATTCGGTGTTGGTGCAGTTACCCAAGCACGCAGATGGTAGCTGGCCAGATGAGGCAATTGTCGATCGCCAATTGCAGATTTTGTCAAATTTTTTGAACACCAAGCTGCGGGGGCGATCGATCTCGGAACTCTCAACTGTAGACTGGAGCGAGTTAGATCGAGACTTTGAACTCTACGCAGAATGGATGGAAACCATGCTGGCTGCTTTGAGCAGCCGCCAAAGCAATCCCACCTACACGCGAATTCTGATTGGCGGTTTGGCAGAAGCCCTGCGCTTGCCTGAGTTTTCGCAGTTGCAGCAAGTGCAAACCCTGGTGCAATTGCTCGAACAAGAGCAGGAACTGCTTTGGCCTTTGATTTTTGAATCGCCGGATTTGGAGAAGTCAGGGAAGCGGGTAACGGTGCGTATTGGCTCGGAAAATTCCTTAGAACCAATTCGCGGCTGTACTCTGATTTCTTCGATTTACCGCCGGGGATCGGTGCCGGTGGGTAGTGTTGGGGTTTTGGGGCCGACGCGGATGGTTTACGAAAATGCGATCGCGGTGGTGGAAGCTGCAGCAGATTATTTGTCGGAAGCTATGGGCGGAAATCGAGTTAATTTTCCAGAAGGATAAGCTGTGACGGCATTTGAATTTAATTTTGGGGCGGGCTAAGAGTGCCCGCCCGACTCATGGTTTCGAGAAATAGGGTTTTGAAAGTTAGATCCCACATTCGGCACCCTCAATTGTTGCTCGTTACGAATAAGAGCCTGGTAATGCAGATAGGCAAGGCTCTGCTTCTCTTTACCTCGCGGCTTGTGGAAAGAGAAAAGCGCGGCCGATGTTTAAGTTATTAAATTTTTGTTCCTTAGATCCCACATTCGACACCATCAACTGTTACGTTCGGTTTTTACGGTTTTAGATATAGCATTTAAGCTATAAATTATACTTTAAACCGTATATTTACGCAAATAAATCGGGAATAAGCCCGATCGCTCGCTGAAACAATCGATTATTCTCGGTGATTGTACTGTGAAACAGCCAGGGTAAGGAATATGGGTTAATACCTTGTTAGATGCACGCTAATGCGATCGCCCCAAGTTGAAGTAATTTGGTTTTTTTTGTGCCCTAAAGCCGCTTGCAACATCGAAACAACCGGGGTTGATTGACAAAAAATCTTGGCTTTCAGGTTCTGGTTGGGCCAAGAAACTAAACCACTCGCGCTTCACGAGAGATTTTTATTCTAAAAAACGGGGTTTCTGCCTCCCTGGGTCGATCGGAAACAGTGAGGATTTGCAGGCGATTAAGAGCTCGATAGCTTAGTTTCTCGCTGGGAGATGGCAAGTGGGGCGATCGCACCTTGGCGATCCAAAAATTAAGGAAACTGGACAGACAATGCTAGGGAGGCACAAGTCAGTAAAATTTCCAAATATTAAGACATTTTAGAGAGTTCGTCAAAAACAACTAAAAAAGATTAGTGTTGATATGAAAGCTATATTTCTTTTGGAAATAGCTCTGGTTAGACAAATGCAAATAACTTGCAGTAAATTTAGCTTGATTGCGGCTCCATCAAAGATTTAAACGCTGAGTTAAGATCGAAACTCAATTTAGGGAATTTTCTTTTAGCATTCAATGAAATCGACCGATCAAACTAAGAATACCTTTGCAATTACAACGCCTCTGTACTATGTAAACGATTTACCTCACGTTGGCAGCGCTTACACGACTATGGCCGCAGATGCCCTAGCCAGATTTGAGCGGCTGCGGGGCAAATCGGTCTTGATGATTACCGGGACTGACGAACACGGGCAGAAAATTCAGCGCACCGCCGAAAGTTTGGGACGATCGCCCCAAGCTCACTGCGACTTAGTAGTTCCGGCCTTTGAAACGCTGTGGGAACAACTCTCTATCCAGTACGATCGCTTCATCCGCACAACTTCGCGCCGCCACGAGTACATTGTCAAAGAATTTTTCCAGCGCGTCTGGAACTCCGGCGACATCTACTTGAACCAGCAACAAGGCTGGTACTGCGTCTCCTGCGAAGAATTTAAAGATGAGCGGGATTTGTTACCGGGAAATCGGTGTTCCGTCCACACCAGCAAGGAAGTTGAGTGGCGCGACGAAGAAAACTACTTTTTTCGCCTGTCGCGATATCAAGACCAACTGCTGGCCTTGTACGCAGAACGTCCAGACTTCATCGCGCCGGAAAGTCGGCGCAATGAAGTTCTCAGCTTCGTCAACTCCGGCCTGCAAGACTTTTCGATTTCGAGAGTTAATCTCGCGTGGGGCCTACCAATACCGGTTGATTCGAGTCACACTATTTACGTCTGGTTTGACGCTTTGCTGGGATATGTCACAGCCTTGCTAGATCCGGACAGCGATCCGATGTTAGAGAATGCTTTATCTAAATGGTGGCCGATTGACCTGCACTTGATCGGCAAAGATATTCTCCGGTTTCATGCAGTTTACTGGCCGGCAATGCTAATGTCAGCGGGTTTGTCAGTGCCGGGGCGCGTCTTCGCTCACGGTTTTTTGACCAAAGACGGCAAAAAAATGGGGAAATCGGAGGGCAATACTTTAAACCCAGTCGAATTGGTAAATAAATACGGCGCTGATGCAGTGCGTTACTATTTCCTCAAAGAAATTGAGTTCGGAGAAGACGGCGATTTTAATGAAACTCGGTTTATCAATATATTGAATGCTGAGCTAGCAAACGATTTGGGAAATTTGCTCAACCGCACCTTAAACATGGCTCGCAAATATTGCGGAGGCTTAGTGCCAAATGTATCAGCAGATAACATTTCCGGCGACAACCTTCTCAAGAGTATGAGCCTGGATTTGGGCGATCGAGTCGCGGGTTTTTACGAAGAATTGGCTTTTAGCAAGGCTTGCGAAGCTGTACTTGCATTAGTGAGAGCCGGGAACAAGTTTATTGACGTACAAGCACCTTGGAGTTTGTACAAGCAAGGACAGCTCGAAAGTGTCCAACAAGTGCTATATTCTGTTCTGGAATCTGTTAGACTGGCATCTTACCTTTTATCGCCGATTCTTCCTAATATCAGCACTGCTATCTATCAGCAGCTAGGTTTTTCAATTGACTTTAACGATCGGGTTGCCGTTAACAGTTCAGCGACTTTTGCAGTTCATGCTGCCTGGGGCGCAATGCCAGCCAACCAAACTCTGGGGGAACCCCAACCAGTGTTTAAGCGGCTCGAACTGTTGGAAACATTACCGTCATAGTTCGCAGCCAGCGATCGGGGTGCTATGACAGATTATGAATTAGCACTTTTTTCCTTAACCAATCTTTCATAAAAATTGAGGCATAACAATCATGTTGAATAGAATAGAAAGCAACGACCTTTTTACACCGGAACAGGTTCTCGAAAATCGGGGTCGAGTAGCAATTTTTATTGACGGCTCTAACCTTTTTTACGCGGCTTTACAGTTAGGCATAGAAATTGATTACACTAAGCTATTGTGCCGTTTAACAGCCGGTTCACGGCTGTTACGCTCTTTTTTCTATACTGGTGTCGATCGCACTAACGAGAAACAGCAGGGGTTTTTGCTGTGGATGCGTCGCAACGGCTACCGAGTGATTTCTAAGGATTTGGTGCAGTTACCAGATGGTTCTAAGAAAGCCAATTTGGATGTAGAAATTGCTGTGGACATGATGGCTTTAGTCGGGTCTTACGACACAGCGGTTTTGGTCAGCGGTGACGGCGATTTGGCCTATGCTGTGGATGCTGTGAGCTATCGCGGTGTGCGGGTGGAAGTCGTGAGTTTGCGATCGATGACCAGTGACAGTTTAATTAATGTAGCCGATCGCTACATCGATTTAGAAATGATTAAGGATGACATCCAAAAAACATCGCGCCCTAACTATGCTTACCGCCCGCTGTCGGGTCTAAGCTTGATGGAAGAACACGACGACAGATAGGGAATGGGGAATGGGGAATGGGGAATGGGGGATAGGCATAGGTAATAGGTAAGGGGTGGAATCATTAAAAATAAGAAGTTAAAAATTTAGATAAAGTATAAAACATTTTTAATTTTTGATTTAGTGTTTTTAATTAGCCAACTACCAATTACCAATTACCAATTATCAATTACCAATCCCTCCGCTTTGCTCCGCCCAATTATCGATTACCAATGATTAATCTCCAATCTCAAAATTCCCATCTCAAATCCCCAAAATTCGTGCTGCTATTTTTAGCAGCATTGATTTTGGGGATTAGTGCTTGTGCTGCTCCCCAAGAAACTCAAAATAACAAATTAGCGGACGATCTCAAAACCGCTCAGCAGGCAAACAGCAGTTTAACATTGAACAAAGTAACCCTAGAACAAGCAAACGAAAAGGGCGAAACCTTCTGGAAAGTTAACTCAAAAACTGCCGTTTACAGCAAAGACCAAAAGACAGTTGACGTTCAGAAACCAGTGGGAAAATTGTTTCAGGATGGCAAAGAAATATACGACATTCAGGGAGATACCGGGCAGGTATTTCAGGAAGGAAATCAGGTTTTTATCAAAGGTAACATCGTCGCTACTGACCTAAAAAATGGCTTGGTATTGCGGGGAAACGAGCTAGAGTGGCGACCGAAGGAAGATGTTTTAGTTGTTCGCAATAATTTGACCGGAGAGAACAAACAGGTGACAGCTTCAGCGAAGGAAGCGCGGGTTTTCAGTAGGGCGAAGAGGATGGAGTTATTCGGTTCTGTGGTGGCGAACGTGAAAGATCCGGTTTTGCAACTGCGTACCGAGCACTTAGTGTGGTTTGTCGAGCAACAAAAAATCAACAGCGACCAACCGACTCAAATTGATAGATATAAAGATAAAAAAGTAACAGACAGCGGTTTTGCTGACCAGGTAGATGTAGACTTAAAAACCAAGATTGCGACCTTAACGAAAAACGCTCAATTAATGCCATCAGACCCGCCGCTGCAAATAGAAAGTAGTTTGATGAGTTGGAATTTTCCGGCTCAATCTGTGGTATCGCCCGGGCCTGTGAAGGTTTTTCACCGGGTGGAAAAGGTGACAATGACTGGGGATCGGGGGCGGGGAGATTTAGAGAAAAAGATTTTTTATTTAACTGGAAATGTGGTAGGAATTGGGGAAAAACGTCAATCTCAATTAAATACCGATCGCGTAACGTGGTATTTAACTAACCAAACTTTTGACGCAGAAGGAAATGTGGTTTACAAGCAACTAAATCCGGTGTTTAATTTGACTGGGCCGAGGGCGGCGGGAGAGCTTAAAAATCAAACTGTGATTGTTAAGGGTGACGGTGGCGGCGGCCAAGTTGTTACGGAGTTTGTGCCGGATGAAAATAAGGGAATTTTGGAAAGTAAATAGAATTGCAACCGCAGATGTGGGCAGATGAACGCAGGTGAACGCAGATATAATTAAGATGGGATTGAGTAAGGAGCGGTTGGGATGACGACAACTTTAGAAAAGTTAGAATTACTCGATAAACCTATCTTAATTGACGGACTGAGCTGGAGAGAGTTTAAAGCTGTTGAACAGTTGCTCTCGCGTCCGGGGGTGAGATTGTCGTTTTTAGATGGGGTATTGGAGATTAGACGTATTTCTGGAAGAAAACATCAAATTGTTAAAGAACGGATTTCAACGCTAGTGAATCTGTATTTAGAATCCACAGGGATTGATTTTACGCCAACGGGCTCGGTGACACTAGAAAGTGAAACTGGAAGGGTGAAGCGAGAAGCGGATTTGTCTTACGAATTGGGGGCTAACCGAGAACATCCTGATTTGGTGGTGGAAGTGGTGGTGACTAGCGGTGGGATTAATAAGTTAGAGGCTTACAAACGCCTGGAAATTCCTGAAGTTTGGTTTTGGGAAAATGGCGCACTTCGTATGTATTCGTTGGGGGCTGATGAATATGCAGAGGTCGATCGCTCTTGTGTTCTCCCAGACTTAGATATTGTACTATTGGCGCGGTGTATCAATATGGAAAATCACCTTCAAGCCATGCGCGAATTCAGACAAGCAATTCAAAGTGTTTAGCAGCCTGTTTTTAGAGTAGATTATTGAACCGCGAAGACGCAGTACGCGAAGCGGCGCGCCAGCGCTAGGACACGAAGGAAGAATCAGGAAGAAGATAGATTGTTGATAGGGAGGCACCCTAGGGTATTTGGGATGGTGCGTCGCTGTGATATTTTTAAGCTGACTTGCAGATTATCAATAGCGACGCACCCTACGCTTTCTACTTCTTCCTTCTTCCTTCTTGCTTCTTCCCTCTTCCTTCGATTACAACTGACCAAAACCTTTTTTAGGCTTGTTCTTTTTCTTTTTCTTCTGGCCGCCCATTCCCGGCATTCCCGGCATTCCTCCCATTCCTGGCATTCCCGGCATTCCTCCCATTCCTGCAAAGTTGCCTTGACTCATTTGCTGCATCATGGTACGCATTTTTTGGAAGTCGCTGACGAGTTTTGTTACGTCATTTTCGGCGTAGCCTGCGCCTTTTCCTATACGGCGGCGACGGGATGGAGAACTTGCTAAAAGTTCGGGATTGCGGCGTTCTTCAATTGTCATTGAATTAATCATGGCTTCGGTGCGTTTTAGCTGCACTTCTCCCTGCCGCATTTGTTCGTCTGAGAGTTTGTTCATCCCCGGAATCATTTTCATGATGCCGCCGAGGGAACCCATATTTTTTAACAGTCTGGTTTGTTTGAGAAAGTCGGTAAAGTCAAACTTTGCCGTGAGCATTTTCTCTTGCATTTTCTCGGCGTCGGCGATGTCGAATTCTTCTTGCGCTTTTTCGACTAGCGTCAAGACATCGCCCATGCCAAGTATTCTCGATGCCATGCGATCGGGATAAAATGGTTGCAATGCTTCCACTTTTTCGCCTACGCCGACAAATTTAATCGGCGCGCCGGATATTTGGCGCACGGATAAGGCTGCACCGCCGCGGCTGTCGCCGTCTAATTTGGTGAGGATTGCACCGGTAATCCCGATTTGTTCGTGAAAGGTGCGGGTTAAATTTGCGGCTTCTTGGCCGGTCATGGCATCAACAACTAACAGCGTTTCATGGGGTTGTACTGTTTGTTTGATGCGAACCAATTCTGCCATCATTTCTTGGTCGATTTGCAGGCGGCCTGCTGTGTCGATGATGATGGTATCTACGCCTAGTTCTTTGCCGCGTTCGAGCCCTTGGCGGGCGATTTCTACGGGATCGGTATCTTTGCCTAATTCAAATACTGGTACGTCGATTTGTTTACCGAGGGTAAGCAATTGGTCGATCGCCGCTGGTCGATAAATGTCGGTGGCGACTAGCAGTGCGGTAAGATTTTGCTTGCGGAGGTGCAGGGCTAGTTTGGCGGTGGCCGTGGTTTTCCCGGTTCCTTGCAAACCCGCCATCAGGATGACGGTGGGCGCGGATTCGGCGGTGGCGAGGGGTACGTTGGTTTCCCCCATGACGCGGACGAGTTCGTCGTGGACGATTTTGATGAATTGTTGGTCGGGACGGACGCCTGAAACGACTTCTGCCCCTTGTGCTTTGGCCGTTACCTCTCCGACAAAGTTTTTGACGACTTGGAGGTTGACATCGGCTTCCAGGAGGGCGCGGCGGACTTCTTTGATGGCGTCTTGGATGTTGCTCTCGGAGATTTTATTCTGTCCGCGCAGTTTTTTCCAGGTGGATTCGAGTCGATCGGCAAGGGCTTCAAACATAGGGCTTTGTTGGCTAGTCAGTCTTTTTTATTTTAGGGCTAAACGGGGGTTTTTGGATTGATGTTTGCTGAAAGAGTCCCAAACGCACGATCAACTCAAGAAACCGGGTTTTTTATGAAAATATTTCTTGTCACCCACAGCATCGTGTAAAAAACCCGGTTTCTGCCCTCATGGGTAGTTTGATGTTTGTATTTTTTAACCGCTGGCAATTTTCCACTAATTTTTGTTTTATTCTGTTGGCGGGTGCCAGCCAGCACTCCCACTGACGCCTAACGGTGACAGCAATATTATTGTTTAGTTGTAGTGCTGTGACTGTCGCGCGACAGCAGTCTGTAACTCCTCGAATTTCTGTACCTTCTTCACTCCAAGCAAAACGATCCGACTATTGCTGAGTGCGCGGGTTAAACAACGTAACGCTCGTTTGCGTGACTGAATCTAATGCGTCTGTTTGGGTTCCTTTGTAATTATTGCACAGACTGCAGGCCAGCCAGAGGTTTTCTTCAGCGTCGGTGCCACCCACTGCTTTGGGAATAATATGGTCAATTTCTAATATTCCCAGCACATACATTTGTCAACTAGGACAATAACCGCATCAGTCAAGTCGCGAGGGTACAAATTTTAGATTTTGAATTTAGGATTAAACTATTAGTAATTGATGGTTAATTTGACAAGTAATTATTAATCAAACAAATCCTCATTCCTCTTTTAGAGAACTTAAGCTGTGAGACAGGGAATTAATTCCCTGCCGGACTTTTGGACTGCGGAAAAGATTTATTAGCGCCAGCGATCCTTAGCTTCGCTCTACTCAATAAATAGCTCGATCGCCCATCAAATCCGCCTACCAAAAACTAAGCCAAAAACTGGAACTGAGTACCGTTAATTGCCAAAGCAAACGGACTGGCTTCTTCAAAGGAACCGAGAAGCTCAAAGTTATCCGTGTTTAAAACCACCCCCAAAATCCGTCCGTCTCTTCGATTGCGAATCACCATATCATCAATAATTCCGTCGTTATCGTAAGCGATCAGATTGTCGTCAGTGAAGAGGAGGTCTAGTTCTGTTAAACCGTCAGTCAAACCGATGCGATCGCCTTCCTCAAAATTAAAATCTGTAATGACATCGGCTGCATTGACTCCAAATCCTTCGTCGTTGCTTCTGAGCACCAATATATCAGCACCGGGGCCTCCCGTGAGCACGTCAATTCCCCGATCGCCCACCAAGAAATCGTTGCCATCATTGCCGTCTAAATCGTCGTCTCCTTGCCCTCCCCGCAGGACATCGTTTCCAGACCCTCCAAAAATAATGTCGTTTCCCGCGTCGCCCCTAACTAAATCGTTGCCATCATTTCCATCCAGGCGATCGTTCTCTTTGCCGCCGTAAATGATATCATTTCCCTCGCCACCGCCGATAATATCATCCCCATTATTTCCTAGCAGCCGTTCGTTAGAATCCGACGAACCTGCTATGGTATCGTTGCCGTCTAGTCCCCAAACTCCCCAGGGAAAAGACGATAAATTTCCCTCTTCTACGTCAATCTCATCTGGTGTAGCGAATGCCAAAAAACGCGGGCCGCCACCAGCAAATACAGGAAATCCAGTCAAATCACCGATGAGATTGTTAATCGTCAAAGCCATAAGTATGTCCTTGCCAAAATGTTAATATTTACATTATATATTTTAATTAAATCATTGACAAATAGCAAGGCTATTTTATTTTATATTCCTTCAATAGACTCAATAATTGATGGCAATTGGCAAATCATCAATTACTAATTACAATTTTAAATTGCCAAGGCTGTGCCTCGTTCAACCCAAAGCTGCTATTTCGCCGAGGAGTCAAATAGCATTAGTCGCTGACAGGATCCGCTACGGCTCACCGCCTATAATGGGTGTTACCCGTCAGCCCGCAAACACGTTAATATCACCTATAACGTCGAGACTCAGAGGTTGTTTGTCAAGCAAAGTAAAAGTTTTTGGAGCGATCCTCCGAAAATACACCCAGTTTCCGAGACCAATACACAAACTTTACAAACAAGATCTAAGTTCTTTACATTCGCTCTAAATCGCCGTTCGCTCATTTTTTAACAAAATCCACTGCTTTCAGGTGTTTTGCTTATGTCTACTCCTAAATCGCCTTCCCCTCAAAACAACAATAACTCCGTAAAATCACGGTCAACCGCAAGTATCGCTCAAACAGAGCAAGACAGTGACAAGATGTCAAGCGAACCAAGCATGGAACAGCTACTCGAAGCTTTGGCGGCCCAAGTACCCAGTAAATCTGCTGAAATTGAAGGCTTGAAAACGTGGAAACAAGATTTAGAGCGACTGTTTCAATTTCTCGGCGATCGCCGCGTTTTAATCGCAGTCATGGAACCGGGAACTTTTGCCATACGTTATGGTAACGCGGCATTTTGCCGCTTGGCGGGTTGGGAGGGCACGCCCTTGGTAACTCAATCTAATAACGGTTGGTTTGCAGAAGCTGGCATCAGTTTGCTGGAACTGTTCGAGGATGGGGATGTCAAAATGGCAGAGCAATTGTACCGCCGTCACCTTTTGCATTGGGTGTTTAAGCAATTTTATCAAATTGACCTTGACAGTTTGCGGCTGCTAGATGAACCTCTCACGGCGAGTATGAAAAATCCCAAACACCGCGAACCTAAATTTATTGAATTTTGGTTGGGTTCGGAACAGTTAAAAATTACTCGAATTGACTCAAAAATAGATGAATTTGCCGATGTTCGTTTAAAATTAATGCCTGTTGCAGAATTGGAAGCTTGGCTGATGCAGCCGAATCAACTGGCAAATTTAGCCGATCGACTAAATTTAGATAATTACCTGGTGGAAGGTTTGTTGCTGCTAGAAGGTGTTGATGTCACGGTGCAGGAGCAAATACGGCGGCTGACTCAGTTATTGATCGATCGCAATTCGATGCTGCGGCCAGATAAATTTGAGAGAATCGATCGGTGTTTGCGATCGCTCTTCCATGCTGACGGCACTTTGCTGCTGCGCCCCGACGGCGAACAGGCACAGCTATTAGTTGCCAAAGATGACCAAAATTTGCAGCCGATTGTTTATTCAATGCAATCCCTAGAAGCTTCTCACTTTTTTAAGGCTACCGCAGCAAATCAAGTTTGGAACGTGCCAGACTTGCGCCGGGAATGCGAAACCGAGTGCGATCGAGCTTTGCGAAAAATGGGGACTCGATCGATGCTCCTCGTGCCCCTAGCCGTCAAATCTGTCACCCGCGAGGGGTGCGGGCTGCGGATTTTGGGCGTGGTGGGGCTGCTGTGCGATCGGCCCAACCAGTTCAACAACATCGACGCTCAACACGCCCAAGAACTCATTCCCGCCTTCATTGCAGCGCTGCGGCAAGCCATGCAGCAGCGGTTTACCAACATTCACAACATCCACCCCGCAGTCGAGTGGCGGTTCGCCCAAGAAGCAGAAAGGCGCAGTTGGGGACTGCCCCCAGAGACGATCGTCTTTGCAGAGGTTCATCCCCTGTACGGAATTTCCGACATTCGCGGTTCCAGCGACGAAAGAAACCGAGCAATTCAAACAGATTTGCTCGAACAATTCCGCTTGGGTTTAGCCATAGCCGATGCCGTTTGCCAAACACAAACTACCCACCTAGGCGAGCAAATGCGGCTCGACTTGCTCGACTACATCGAGCATTTAAAAGAAAAAGTAACAGTCGATATGGAAGTGCGAGCAGCCGAGTATTTAAACGAGCGTTTAGAAGTATATTTTGACTACTTTGTACAGTGCGGGCCCACGGTTCTGGTAGCAGTTGAAGCTTACCGAGCCGCCTGCGACAACGAACACAATTGCGTTTATAGCGATCGTACCCGCTACGATCAAATGTTGAACCTAATCGGCACTAAACTTCAAGAAATCTGGGCCCGCTGGCAAGAAAAAATGCAGCAAATCATCCCCCACTACTGCGACATCGAATGCACCGACGGCATCGATCACATGATTTATGTCGGAAAGTCGATCGATCCCAAATTCAGCCCGTTTCATTTGCACAGTTTGCGCTACGAACAACTGCGAGCAATTTGTGACTGTGCCCGCACAGTTTTTCGCCTGCAGGCCGAGTGTCAAATTAACATGGAACTCGCCCATTTAGTCTTAGTACAGAATACAACCATAGACATTTTTCACAACGAAAACACCGAAAAAATGTTCGATGTCAAAGGCACCCGCGACATCCGCTACGAACTCGTCAAAAAGCGGATAGAAAAAGCCGTTGACCAAGATGCAAAACAGCGCATTACCCAATCGGGAATGCTAACCGTAGTTTATTCAACGGAAGACGAATGGGAAGAATACCAACAATACTTGCGCTACTTGTCACGGGAAGGTTGGGTAGAGGCAAAAGTTCAGACGGGGATGGTAGAATCACTGCAAGGAGTCAGCGGTTTAAAATTCGCCCGCGTGCGTATTTTGCCGGATACCAAATCTCTTGCAGAATACCGTGAAGTTACCGTAGTCACCGAGTAAAATTATCCCGAAAATAATCTTAATTTTCGTCTGGTGCAGGGCAGGCAAAATATTTTGAGCGTACCTCTTTTAATATCAATTGCGGTTGCAATCCTCATGATGTTAACGGTTAACAGTTAACGGTTAACAGTTAACAGTGAATTTACTATTCTGATGAAGAGAGGGATTGCTATAATAGCTACAAATAATATCAAATCCTCTCTTCATCGGAATGATTCAGATCTATATTCTCGGACTCTGTGTACTCTGTGTTCTAGCGCCGGTTAAATCACCTGACGATGCAACCGGAAACGATATAATCTAAAAAATCTGCGTTACATCTGTGTGGTATCTGCCTTGAATCGGCGGTTGATGTAATCGATGATTTATGCAAGAAGTATATTGAAGGATCGATCGCTAAACACCTCATTTTTTGAGCGAACTGCTATAACCCTACCAAGGGATGTCAGCGGAGGTGAGGGCGAAAATATTTGACTGCTGGTTTACTACCAAAGGAGTCAGAAAGGGTAAGGGTTTGGGGCTGTCTATCAGCGGCCAAAGCGTGCAAGAAACCCGCGGCGGTAAACCCAGTTGCAAATCTGTGTTTCGTGGAGGTACCCAATTTGCGATCGCAAATGTCGATCGACTAAAATTTATGCAGCTTGGGAAAAGACAGCAGAAAGTTCGGCAACGGATGCAAGTAACGGATGTAACGCACTCCCACCGAAGAAACCGGTTTTTTACCTGAACTGTGGACTCTAACGAAGTATTTTTGTCAAAAAAACCAGTTTCAGGCTACCTATGCGTCTCAGACTGTAATCTATCAAAGAGTCCACAGTTTACCGTTTAAAGCAGGCAATATGCAGTTACATTATTAGCTAAATGATGTCATAACTGTATTTGATAGGAGTTTTTCTAGTGAACGCTGCCGAACAAGCCAGAAATATAGAATTAGCTAGCAAAATTGCTGCGGTTGTTAATTTATTCAAATCGGAATTCCCGGATGTGAAAGTCGATTTGAAACCTTGGATGAACGATCGGGATACCAGGGAACTTGTCGATCCAGATTCCATCGACATTGGCTTCCATTTTCCCGGTAGAAGCCGCTACTTGCAAAGCCGCAGCATCCTGATTCAAATCCGATTTTACCAAGATCCAGTCGAAGGATCTCGGCGGGCGATCGGAGTTGAGGCAGCCGGTTACGATCATAGCGGTCAGCAGTGGCGCTTTTCTACCGTGGAAAATTGGGATTTTGTGGGTGAAACTGAACCTGTTGCGGAGTCTGCCGAAAAGCTCAAACACTTTTGCCGCGAGATATTCAATTTGTTTAATAGCTAATATTAATTTCTGGTTAATTACACATCATAAATCAGGCTTATAGTAAGGACTTTAGTCCTTATTAAGGCTTGTAGTGAGGACTTTAGTCCGTATTAAATTAAATTATCCTCGATGGAAAAAACTAAAGTCCTCACTACGAACCGGATTTTAAGTCGGGATTTTCGCAATTGTCGATCGCCCTACAGCCAACTGCATAAACAGATTTGTACGTTGTCGATCGCTTGCCAAACAAAGTATAGCGGTTATCGCGGACTTGTTCGTACAGGCGATCGCCCATCCACTTCATCCCCGGCATAGCGCGGTAAGCCGCCACAAACACCTCACCAGCAGGCAATATCCGCCCGATTTCCTCCGCCGCATCGCTACCTTGCCAGCGTTTTTCTAGATTCTGTGAATCTATCAAAATCATCCCCATTTCGCAGTCATCGGTAGCGATCCCAAAGCGATCTAATCCCTCTAAATCTTGCATAGAAATATATTCAAAATTCTGCCCTCCATCTAAGTTTTCCAGTAACTGCACCAAGGTGACGCAGAGATTGCAATTGCCGTCGTAAATTACCTTGTAATTCATAGGTTAACTGTTGACTGTTGAATGTTGACTGTTGACTGTTGACTAATGACTAATGACTAATGACTAATGACTAATGACTAATGACTAATGACTAATGACTAATGACTGTTAACTGTTAACTGTTGACTACTGACTACTGACTAATGACTACTGACTACTGACTACTGACTTCTAGCGACAGGAATCTCGATCGCAAATTCCGTACCTTGACCCGGTGCAGAATGACATTTAAGCTGACCGCCGTGCTTTTCTACCACAATTTGATAGCTGATAGACAACCCCAAACCCGTACCTTTACCGGGTTCTTTTGTAGTAAAAAACGGATCGAACAGCCTTTGATGAACCTCTGCTGGAATCCCCGGCCCGTTGTCAGCAATCCGAATCACTATATGAGAAGCATCCCCAACAGAATGATCCGCCACAGCATCCCGTTCGTATTTTACACCAGTACAAATCCGCAGCGTCGGCGAAGGACAAGAAGGAATAGGCGCAAGTTCCCCATCTGCCCAATGTCCCGTGTCCATTGCTTCTTCCAAAGCATCTATTGCATTACCGATAATATTCATAAAAACCTGATTCAACTGTCCGGCATAACACTGTACGCGAGGCAAATCACCAAACTCTTTGACTAGCGTAATTTTCGGATGTCCTGCAGTTTCTTTTAACCTGTGCTGCAAAATCAACAAAGTGCTGTCAATCCCTTCGTGAATGTCAACCTGTTTTTGTTCGGCTTCATCCAATCGCGAGAAATTCTTCAGCGACAGCACAATTTGACGAATTCGCTCGGCTCCCATTTTCATCGATGTTAACAGTTTTGGCAAATCTTTGAGCAGAAAATGCAAATCTACATCCTCTATCTCTTGTAGAATTGCTGCTGTTGGTTGAGGATATTCCTGCTGGTAAAGTTGCAGCATTTTTAGCAAGTCTTTAAAGTAATCGTCAGCGTGCATGACGTTGCCGTAAATAAAGCTAACTGGATTGTTGATTTCGTGAGCTACACCAGCTACTAACTGCCCCAAACTCACCATTTTTTCATTTTGAACCATCAGGCTTTGAGTTTTGTGCACGTCCCGCAGCGCTTTGGCAAGTTCTTCATTTTTATTCCTCAATTGACTTTCCGAAAGGCGCACTGCTTCTTCTGCTTGTTTGCGATCGGTAATATCTTTGCGAATTGCTACATATTGATGGGGTTCTCCGTTAGAATTTAAGCAAGGTACAATAGTTGTATCCAACCAGAATAATGTGCCGTCTTTAGCTTGATTTTTCATCTCTCCCCGCCAAACATTTCCTTGGCGAATGGTAGACCAAAGATGCTTGAAAAAATCCGGTGAATGATAAGCTGAATTGACAAGTCTGTGGGTTTTGCCGATCAAGTCTTCTCGATTGTATTTAAAGAGTTCGCAAAATTGGTTGTTGACATAGGTAATGACACCGAATTCGTCGGTATTCGAGACGATCGCAGATTCATCTAATGCAAATTTTTCAAATTCTAATTCTTGCAGAGTTTGGCGCAGTTCGGCTTCGGCTTGCTTGCGATCGCTAATATCGGTAATCATCCGCAAAACACCCGAAAATTCGCCTTTGTCATCGAACATCGGTGTCGCTGAGACGATCGCCCACAAGTGAGATCCATCAGAGCGAGTAAACTTAAAATCGTGGCGTTCCCGAATACCTTGTCGCCTGCGCTTTACGTAACCTTCAGCTATTTCCCTCGCCTCGGCGTCGATAAACTCAAATAGCGATCGCCCCAGCATCTCCTCCACAGTATACCCCAGCATTTCGGCCATCCGAGAGTTAGCAAAAGTCGTGGTGCTATCACCGTCAAACATCCAAACGCCCTCCGAAGCCGTCTCTACAATGCAGCGGTAATAACTCTCGCTCTCCCTCACTGTTGCCTCTGCTTGCTTGCGATCGGTAATATCAGTTTCTACCGCAATAAAACCTTCTAGTTTCCCAGTTTCTTGATAAATCGGCACGATCGACATCGCCACCCAATAACCTTTTCCATCCTTGCTGTAATTGTAAATTTCCTGATTAAACGGTTCACCTGTCGCCAAAGCCGATCGCATTTGAGCAATAGTTAACGGGTCAGTGTGAGGGCCTTGCAGCACATCAACCGGTTTTTTTCCCAGCACTTCTTCTAGCTTGTAACCGCTAATCCGAGTAAACCCTTCATTCACCCATTCAATGCAGCCTCGATCGTCAGTAATAATCACACCATTTTGCGTTTTTTGAGCCACGATCGCCAACCGCAACAATTCTGTTTCAGTTTTTTTACTTTCCGTAATATCTTGAGCAATACCCAGAATGTACTTAGGCGCGCCGGAACTGTCAAACAAAGGAACTTTTTTAGCCTGCAAAATCCGCTTTCCCCGGCGCGGTAGTTGAATAATTTGTTCTGGCAAATCCACACATTTTCCCGTAGCCAATACTTCTAAATCTTGGGTTTGCAAGTAATTTGCCTCCTCTGCTTCCAACAAATCAGCAGCATTGTTATTAAGCACTTCATCGCTGGAATAGCCAAATAAATTTTCGCTGGCTTTATTCCAATAAATAAATTTTTGTTCCGTAGCATCTTTGATAAACACGCTAATCGGCAGATTTTGCAGTACCGCATTCAGAAAATCTTCTGTATTTCGCAGCTTTTCCTCAGCTTGTTTGCGCTCCGTAATATCCCAAATCACTCCGTCGATATAAAAAACCCGCGACTGAAAATTTGCGGGCGAAATCGGCGAATCAGCAGCAGACAAAAACCCCTCAATTTCCCCTTGTCCCTCTTGTTTTCCTCTAGCCTCATTTACCTCGCCGCCAACAGATCGGCCTTTTTCGCAAACCCAGCTAATTTCACCGTCAGCCCGGACAATACGGTATTCAAGAATGTACGGAGTTTTTGTTGCTACACTTTTTTGGACAGCAGCATCCACATTTTTGCAGTCTTGAGGATGGATAATGCTGGCAAAAGAACGGACGCGATCGTTGATAAAATCAGAAGATGGATAGCCTGATATTTCTTGAATTGCCTCGCTCAAAAACCCCATTGTCCGTGTTGTGAATCGGCCGTCGCCCGTACCCTCGCAGGTACAGCGATAGACAGCACCGGGAATATTAGCTACTAAGTTTTTATAGCGTGCTTCGCTGCTTAACAAAGCTGAGTGGTCTTCGTTATGGCGATCGCCGTTATTAAATTTAGAAGAATTCGAGGAAGTTTGCATAATTTAGTCACTTGTGAGTGTGGGGGCAAGTGTTAGAGTAGATGCCTGTATAAAAAATGAATTTAATTGGGACAATAATCCGCTATCAACTAATATAGTACAAAATTACTTGGACTAACATTCAAAAAATTTTATTCTGGTTAATAGGTAAAGCTAATCAAAGATATTATGTAGAACGCAGAAGGTCGTTCGCCAAGGGATTTGATAACGGATTTAAGGGATTTAACCCATGGATGTTCGGGAAATATTTTTCCGATTCTCCCCTTGAGACTATCTTTCTCTTTCCCCATCGGACTATTCTCCCCATCTCCCCCTCTCCCCCGATCTCCATTGGGATCATCTGTGTTTTACTTTTGATCTGGCGAACTCTTAAGCTCGCAGTGTAACAAAAAATACTTGGTGGCAAACTTTACAGATGCTCTCTCCCCATTACACCATTAGACTATCTCCCCCCGCTGCCACTTCCCCAATTCCCCACTCTCGTTAGAATAAGAGAAGTTGCCTTGCTATCGATCGCCCTCAAACAAAAACCATGACTCAACAACAACCCCGGATTTGCATTCTCGGCGGAGGCTTCGGCGGACTCTACACAGCCCTGCGCTTGAGTCAGTTACCCTTCTCCAAAGCCGAAAAACCCGAAATAGTCCTAGTCGATCGGCGCGATCGCTTCCTGTTCGTTCCCCTGCTGTACGAACTCCTCACTGGCGAACTCCAAACCTGGGAAATCGCCCCGCCGTTTGCCGAACTATTGGAAAACACAGGCGTGCGCTTTTGTCAAGGCACCGTCTCAGGCATCGACTTAGACCAGAAGCGAGTGCAGTTACGCGACGGGCCAGAAATTCCGTGCGATCGCCTCGTTTTAGCTTTAGGCGGCGAAACCCCTCTCGATATGGTAAGAGGAGCCGTTGAATACGCTTATTCGTTCCGCACCCTCAAGGACGCCTACAGCTTGGAAGAAAGACTGCGGTTTCTCGAATCCAGCAATACCGACAAAATTCGGGTGGCGATCGTCGGTGCCGGTTATTCGGGAGTAGAATTAGCTTGTAAATTGGCCGATCGACTCGGAGACAAAGGCCGCATCCGGTTAGTCGAACAAAGCAACACAATTCTGCAGACATCGCCAGAGTTCAACCGCGAAGCCGCCAACAAAGCACTAGAAAAGCGCAAAGTGTGGATCGACTTAGAAACATCAGTAGAGGCGGTCGAATCCGACACCATATCCTTAGTCTACAAAGGACAATTAGACGTTCTCCCCGTAGACATAGTATTGTGGACAGTAGGAACTAAAGTTAGTCAAGCAGTGCGATCGCTACCCCTCAAACAAAACCGTCGCGGTCAACTAATAGTGAATCCGCAGATGCAAATTATCGACCATCCCGACATATTTGCCTTGGGAGACATAGCAGAATGTCACGATGCAACCGGTCAAAAAGTCCCCTCCACCGCTCAAACAGCATTCCAGCAAGCCGACTACACCGCCTGGAACATTTGGGCATCCCTGAGCGATCGTCCATTACTACCTTTCCGCTACCAGCCGCTAGGAGAAATGATGACATTAGGAATAGACAACGCCACCCTCACAGGTTTAGGAATCAAACTCGACGGACAACTAGCACACATTGCTCGCCGCCTAGCCTATCTCTATCGGATGCCCACATTTGACCACCAAATAAAAGTTGGATTCAACTGGATTAGCAAACCAATTCAGGACTTGTTGAAAAAGTAATAGTTAACTGTTAACTGTTAACTGTTAACTGTTGATTTATGATATAGAGGAGACGGCAGTGCCGTTTCCCTACGCCAGATTAATTGTAGGGAAACGGCCAAGCCGTCTCCTAATTTCTAATAATTCCGATGCAACCGGAAACTCTATGACTAACAATTAACTTATGATATAGAGGAGACGGCTTGGCCTTAGTCCCTACCTTGATTAATTGTAGGGAAACGGCACTGCCGTCTCCTAATTTCTAATAATTCCGATGCAACCGGAAACTCTATGACAAATAACAATTAACAACTAACAAATAACCAATAACTAATGACAAAAATTATATTTTTAGATGCCGCAGGTACATTATTTGACGTTCGCGGCAACGTCGGCGAAGTCTACGCAGAACTAGCCAAAAAATTTGGAGTTGCAGTTAAAAGCGAAGAGTTAAATGCAGCATTTTCCCAAAGTTTTGCCACAGCCAGTCCGATGGCATTTCCTGGGATAGAAGCAGCAAAAATTCCCCAGCTAGAATTTGAATGGTGGCTGACAGTTTCCGCGAAAGCATTTCAAATAGCAGGCGTTTTCCATCAATTCTCAGACTTTCCAAATTTCTTTGCCGAACTCTACGCTCATTTTGCCACCGCCGAGCCTTGGTTCGTCTATCCCGATGTATTCCCCGCCTTAAATAGGTGGCAGCAACAAGGAATTGAATTAGCAG
This sequence comes from Microcoleus sp. CZ3-B2, assembly GCF_036705055.1. NCBI lineage: Bacteria > Bacillati > Cyanobacteriota > Cyanophyceae > Oscillatoriales > Microcoleaceae > Microcoleus > Microcoleus sp. CZ3-B2. The sequence goes on from NZ_JAUBTN010000009.1 coordinate 66,264, forward strand.
TAGTATCGAATTTTGATTCGCGAATTTATGCAGTCTTAAAAGCATTAAATTTAGCAGAATATTTCACATCGGTGACAATTTCTACCGAAGTAGGTGCTGCTAAACCAGATTATAAGATTTTCACGGCAGCTTTACAAAAGCACAACTGTATTGCTGAAGATGTGTTGCATATTGGCGATAGTTTTAAGGCTGATTATTGTGGTGCTAAAAATTATGGGTTAAAGGCAATTTGGTTGAATCGCCAACAGGAAAAACTGGATTTAGGAAAGTTGTATTTTCCGAAGGTGGAGGAATTTGCTAGCTTGGATTTGATCTAAATATGATTTTTATGATGTTAAGGTTATGATTTTTATGAATTGACTTTGAGAATTATTTATTGAATAATATGGATAATTTAACCGCAGAGGGCGCAGAGGGCGCAGAGGAAGAGAAGAGAGGGGTGATTTATATATCTGATTTTTACTGGAAAACTCTATGGAAACTCGACTTACTCAAGATCAGTTAGCACAGGTTGTCGCTGAAATCGATAGGTTATCAAACCAGCGTGAGTTAGAATTGGGAACCGATCGCGTAAGAGAAATTTTACGGGAGTTGAATTTGCCTGATGAACTTCTGGAAGATGCGATCGCCCAAATGCACCGCCGCGAGGCCTTGGAAAAACAGCAGCGACGGAATCGTTGGATTGCGATCGCCTCGACTGCGGTTGTGATTTCGGCGATCGCGATCGGCATTCTATTCGGGCAAAATCGACAGCAGCAAAATGCTGGAGTTGCGTCAACAGAAGACAGGATTTCGCTATCGAAAAAGGGTGGTGATAGCCTCAGTCAAGTCAATCGTCAAATCAATCCCCGCATCTACTACCAGGTGACGTTGAAAAATGCTCCGATCGGCAATCGGTTGTCTCTGCAATGCGACTGGACTAATCCGAGTGGTCAAATTGTTCATCAGAACAAGTATCAGACTCGCACGATCGATACATCAGTTTGGAATACTTACTGTTTTTATGACCTCGGATCTGCTTCCGCGCCGGGAAACTGGGAGGTTCGGATGTCTCTGGATGGGCGCGCGATCGGCAGTGAACCTTTCGTGGTGAAATAGATATGGGTGCGATCGGCAAACCTGCACATTTCATCGGCTACTGGGGACAAACTGATCTCACAAAAACCCTTAGCCGTTTAGTGCCTAATTACTTTATCCGATCGGGCAAATTATCCGAGTGGGCGATCGCCTCTGCATCAATCCTCGCGGCTGACACAGTGACGCTGAATGCTTGCGGGCGATTTCAACCGACGGATTTTCCGGGAGATGTTTGGGCTGGAGTGGAAACGGGACAGCTACGGCTGGGGCGCGATCCGTTTGGGCGCGTGCCGCTTTACTGGATTCAGTTGGCAAAAACGATTTGGTTTTCGACTCAAATGCAATTGCTGCTACCGCTGATTGATTCTCCTGAAGTGAGTCCGATCGCCCTACACAGTTATGCTTGTTTTTCCTATGTACCAACGCCGTTAACTGCGATCGAGCAAATTGCATCTGTAGCAGCCGGAACCGAAATCCTTTGGGAAATCGCCGATGTTCAGTCTCAGCCGAAAGTGAGATCGCTCAAATCAGCTTGGCAAGAAGCGCCGCAATTACTGCGGAGTGAAGATGAGGCGATCGCACAATTGCAAACGCTGTTACAACAGGCGATCGATCGACAGGTGGCTGATTTGCCGATCGACGAACCAGTCGGCGTTTTGCTATCAGGCGGGATTGATTCTTCCCTAGTGACAGCGCTGCTAGTCAAAGCAGGCTTGAAAGTCCGCGCCTATGCCCTCGATTTTGGTGTCGAAGCCTATTCCGAATTGCCCTACGCGCAACAGGTTGCCGACTTTTTCGGGATTCCGCTAATCCGAGTGGCGGCGACGGGCGATACAATCTTGGGCGCGATCGGGCCAACCGCCAAAGCCCTAGATTCACCCTACGGAGACGGCACAACAGCCCCGCTGTTTTTGCTCAAACAGGCGGCGGCGCAAGAGGTGCGAGTTGTATTCAATGGCGAAAACGGCGATCAGCTATTTGCCGGATGGACAAACAAACCCTTGATTGCTAACGGAGTTTACAGCGCAGAACATCCAGCCGGCAAAGAAACCTTTGAACAGCAGTATTTGCGGACGTTTCAGCGATTTTATGGTTATGAAAAACAGATTTTTACGCCCAGTTTTTTATCAAAGAGGCTCGATCGCACTCAATCCCACGATTTAAGCATTTACCTGCAAGATGCGATCGGTACCGACACCTGTCCCTCCCTGCTAGCCAAACTGCGGCGGGCTTCGCTGATGCTCAAAGGCGCCCAAAATATCCAGCCGAGGGCCACCGCATTGGGCTTTGCTTGCGGTTTGTGGGTGCGATCGCCCTTCTGCGACCCCGACCTCACGGAGTGGACGTTTCAACTCCCTGGCGAGCTGCTGCTGCAAGGTGCGTGCGAAAAATACATCCTCAAAAAAGCCTCCGAACGTTGGCTGCCACCGGAAATTGTCTGGCGGGAAAAACGCGGGATGGGTGTGCCGTTGAAGGTGTGGTATTACCGGGAGTTTTGGAGTGCGATCGGATCTCGGCTGAATCCGAATGTACTGCGATCGCAAAAATCCTGGCAACCGCATTTAGCCGACTCGATGTTATCGGGAAAACTCGGAGTTGCCATGCGCGATCGATACATTGGCAACAATCTGTGGTTGCTGCTGATGTGGCAAGCATGGCGAACCGAAGTTTTAGGCGAAATTCCAGTTAAGCGATCGCTGGATCATGTTTTTTGGTTGCCACCGGCGATCGGACAACGCATTTGGAAATATCGAAGACAGTTAACAGTTGACAGTTGACAGTTGACAGTTGATATGGTCGGGGCGGGTTTATAAATTTGTTGGCTTTGAATTTGAGAATACTGGTGAACCCGCCCCTACAAGATATGGAATTATATCAGAACAGATCCATCGGACTTGATATAACCTCCGTTACATCCGTTACATCCGCTACAAAATCCGTTGCCGAACTTCTTCCTTATGATTAAATCTTTGCTAAATAATGAAACGAAAATACATTCGCCACCATTCTCCGAAGCAATGGCCCAGCGACTTTTATCAACCTATGGTTCGCCCTTATATGTGTATCAAGCCGATCGCCTGCGTCAAACCCTAGAACACATTACGCGATCGATCGACTATCCGCACGTTCAGTTTCATTTTGCCACCGTCACCAACGGCAATATTGCTTTGTTGCAACTGATTCAGCCAACTGGTTGGGGGCTGCACGCGAATACGCCCGGTGATGTTTTTTTAGGACTGAAAGCGGGTTTTACGGGCGATCGCATTGTCTACACTGGCAGTAACCTCAACCGGGCGGATATTCAGCAACTGATTGAATGGAAGATCGATCGATTCAACTTCGATAGCCTGTCGCAACTCCAGGATTTTTGCGAATATTCGCGCAGTCAACCGCGATTAATCGATCCCGAAATTGGACTGCGGCTCAACTTACCCGAATTGACGGGAGACAGCCGCATCGGACTCAATCCCGCTGAATTTGAAAAAGCCAACGAAATCGCGCAGCAGCATGGTTTTAGCATCACTGGACTGCATTTTTATCGGGGGACTGGAACTAATGCCACTGGTGCTTTTACGCAAGTAATCGATCGCCTAATTGCGATCGCCCAACAGTTACCCGATTGGCGAATTCTCGATTTTGGGGGTGGTTTTGGCTATCCCTATCGAGGCGGTGCGGTGTTTGACTGGGGGGAGTTTGGGGCAGCGATTACTCAACGATTGAGTGCGCTATCTCGCCCGATCGAGTTAGTAATTGAACCGGGAAGATCCGCGATCGCAGGTTGCGGTATTTTGCTAGCAAAAGTTGTGTCTGTGAAGTGGTTGGGCGATAGGCAAATAGTCGGAGTCGATACCACTGTATCAAATCTATCAGTACCTGCGGTGCACGGAGGCTATCGGGCGATCGCAACTTGGGAAACTGGGGATGTATCGCGACATGAAACGGATATTTGCGGCAACACAACTTATTCGCGGGATTATTTAGGGCGCAATTGTTGGCTACCGAAACTGCACATTGGAGATGCGATCGCCATTTTGGATAGCGGCGCCTACGGTTATGCGATGTCGTCGCATTTTCTGCACCGCCCTCGCCCTGCTGAAGTGTTAATTGATGCTAAGGGCGATCGATTAATTCGACAGCGAGAAGACTATTCCATCTTGTTAAACGGGCAAATCTTTTAAACCAATACGGTTCACTTAAGAGAGATCCCCCCTAACCCCCCTTAAAAAGGGGGGAATAAGAAAGCTCTCAAAGTCCCCCTTCTTAAGGGGGATTTAGGGGGATCTCCGGGGCATAAATAGTGTTAAGTGAACCCTATTGATCCATAAATCTATCAAATTAATCAGGAGTAACCGAAATGGGAATGAAATGCGTCCAGTGTAATACCGACAACAATTTACGCGATCGTACCAGGTACTCAGGTAGATGTAAGAAGTGCAACCATCTCTTTGTGTTTGATCCCACTACTATCACGCATAAAAAGTTTGGATTCACCGATACCTTTTTCAAGAATGCGATCGCAGATATTTCCAGCCAGAATATGTTATTTTTCACGCCCAGACAGTTCTTATATCTTATCAATAAACGGATTACACCTCGCAGTTCAGGTAAACGCTGGGGATGGATTTTTAAATACTTGTATCTTAGCCTTTTTACCCCGTTTGTAGGAATGTTTGCGACCATATTTATTAGCTCTTTATTCCCAAATTACATTGATTTTATTGCTTTTGAACTAACATCACTCATCCCATTGATTGTTTACAACTTTGTTTGGATAAGCATATTTTTTGCAAATAGCAACTCCAGTGGCCAAGGTATGCGAGGTAGAAGAGATAATGCTAAAAACCTACAAGTTTTAGGGGCAATTATTTTAGTAACAGGGATTGCAGGAAGCTTGATACTGAACTATGTCCCAGGATACATCGCATCGACTGTACTAGGGCTATTTTCCTACTGGCTGGGCACCGTCCAAAAAAATCCTCAACAGATAACTGGTGAAATATTTCTAGTCAATCAAGCCCAGAGCGATCAATGGCTGCGAGACTGGCAAAAGGTGAATGGTACACTAGAAAAACTGCTCCCTGCACCTCGCCAAGAAGCTTTATCCGCCAGCATCGATCCCGAAATTAGCGCCTACAGTTTCGATCGCGCAATCATCTGCGACAGCGACGAAACCGCCCAATTCCTGATTGCCAACAACGTCCATTTTGAGAACAACTGCGCCATTCTCAGCATCAGCGGCTATCCCCAAAGCATCTCCGACACAGTAATCGAAATGCTGCGACGTAATGCCGATTTGAAAGTATATGCGCTGCACGATGCGAACCCTGCTGGAGTTAGTTTAGTGCATAAATTACGAACCAGTCCAAACTGGTTTGCAAATCAAGCCGTCACAATTTTTGATTTAGGCATTTCTCCCCGTCAAATCTTGGAAACCCGCGATATGTTTGTACAACAATCTCAAACAATGGCACAAAGCACTCGTCAATTACCGGATGCTGTGAGGCAAGGTTTAACAGCAGAAGAACTAGCATGGCTAGAGGCCGGCAATTTCGTAGAATTAGAATCTTTTACGCCGCAGCGGTTGTTGCGCGTGGTGAATTATGGACTTGCTCAGAGTGGAGATCCGCAGAGCAATGAGGGCTTAATATTAGCGGATAATTCTGTGGGATATGGCGGCGGTTATGTGTTTGTTTCCGATAGTTTCGGTTGAGGAACAGAGGAGACGGCAATGCCGTTTCCCTACCCCAAAATAATCCGATCGCCAAACAACAGAGGAGACGGCAATGCCGTTTCCCTACCCCAAAATAATCGTAGCAACAGAGGAGACGGCAATGCCGTTTCCCTACCTCAAAATAATCTGATTGCCCGGGATTTAATGCAACCATCGCCCGATTAATGGTAGGGAAACGGCACTGCCGTGTCCTGATTTATTTAATGCAACCATCGCCGGATTAATGGTAGGGAAACGGCACTGCCGTGTCCTGATTTCGGGTAACTTGCCCGTCATTTAAAAACACTCCCTAACGGCGATTTACCTGTAACCAAATTTCTAGTGTTACCAACAGCCACAGTTTGAGCCCGTAGCGGGGAAAAACTTCGCCCCGATAGTTTAGCCATTCATCAATTAATGCCCGATCGAGATAAGGTGCGATCGCCGCATGACGATTTAGCAACAACGATCGCGCTTGTCGTTGCCAATCCCTCAAAAACCACTGCTGCATTGACATTACCATGCCGCTTTTCGGACGGTTGACAATGATATCTGGCAGTAAATCGGCAACAGCAGCCTTGAGCACAGCTTTTTCCTGGGCGCCCGAAAGCTTGTATTCTGGCGGAATTTGCAAACTCAGCGCCACCATCCGCTGATCGAATAAGGGCGATCGAGCTTTTAGCCCCGCAGCAGCCGTCAGATTATTCACTTTAGTTAAAATGTAATCGGCTCCTTTATACTCAATATTCAGGCGCATCAACCGATTCAAAAAAGTCGTTTCTGTCTGTTGCAATTCCTCAGCAAACACCGAAGGCGCATCTTTTACCTGATTCCAAACCTCCGGCTTCAGCAAGCGCGGTAAATCCACATAGCATTTCTGAAACGAAGTCAAGTAAGCTGCGATCGGATCTGGTTTACCCTGAATCGAAGCATACAAACTATTCAGCAACATCGGCTTATTTTTCGGCCCGCCAAAACACGGATCGCCACCTTCGCCATTTAATACCACGTCTGCGAATTGTTTTGCCGATCGCCCCAACAGCAAATTAGGCACCGTCAAACCTTCCCCCACCGGATCATCCATAGCAGCCAGCGTTTCCGGTAACAACTCCCAAATCTGCTTTGGCGAAACTTCTAAAATATGGTGCTCGGTGCCGCAATGTGCTGCGACGATGTTGGCAAATTCAATCTCGTTCGGATATTTTGCGCCAAAGTGCATCGAAAAAGTGTGCACGGGGCGATCGTGAAACCTCGCGGCGATCGCAGTCACGCAACTGGAATCAATGCCACCAGAAAGGTATGCTGCGACAGGTTCCCCGGCTGGTAGCCCTTCTTGCACCAGTTGTTCCAAGAGCGATCGCACTTGTTGACTGTGCCATTCCAAAGGGCGATCGGCGTTAGCAATTTGCTCCTGCGGTTCCCAATATCTCTGCGCTTTAACATCGGGTAAATACAGGTAGCTACCAGGGCGCAACTCTCGCACAGCTTCCCACAGCGTTTGCGATCCAGGTACAAAGGCACAACACAAATAGTCCCGCAAAGCAACCAAATCGAGTGTTCGATCGTGATAGCGATTGAGCGATCGCAGTCGAGGTGCGATCCAGCGAGTTGTTCCCGTGCGCGTGTAATAGAGCGTTTTTGCTCCCACGCGATCGCGCCCCAAACACAAGGTTTTCTCCTCTCGATCCCATACAGCCAGGGCAAATTGTCCCTCTAGCAAGCTAAGAGTTTGAGGGCCGGATGTTTCCCATAACTGCCCGACGATCGCCAAATCCGTCAATCCATCGCTATCAATCTGTGGTTTGAGCAGCAAAGTGCGATCGAAGGAACAGTCACCCACCAGCACAAATCGCTGATTCGGGCTGAAGGTGGGTTCAGCGCCGATTATGGCAAAACCGGGGGTTTCCCAAGTTGCAGCGTGCGATCGGGCGACCGGGCCCCAAGCGATCGCCCAATTCGGGTTAATCGACTTCTGATTTTCCATCGATTTATATCCGGTTGTATCGGAATAATTAAACCGCGAAGGCGCAAAGGACTCGAAGGAAGTACCCCCTGCCCCCCCAAGGGGGGAAAGAAGAAGATGCTGTTCTTTCTTCGCGCTCTTCGCGTCTTCGCGGTTCGTTTAATCTTACTCCATAACAGAACTTTATATAATACAATTCCGATTAAAAAACATTAGAAAGCAACTTATAAATCAAGCGAAATACGGCTGTTGCAGCGATCGCCCCCAAAGCCCCCAAACATCCCACAAACAACACGCCAACCATCGGAGAACCGGGATAAATCATACTTGCGGCCTTCTGCAAAGCCGGGAAAAACCACAGCACAGCCAGAGTACCAGCACCAATAATCAGCATCTCAGTTTGTTCGATCGCCCTGCGGTACTGAGCGTAAATCAGCCCCCCCACGATCGCACCCAGCAACCCGATACTCAAGCCCGGAGATGGCAGCCAACTCGTCAGGGCGATCGCCAGCAACGCCCCCTCAAAACCCGTAAACGCAGCCCCACGCAAAACCTCCCAAATCGAAAAAGCCCCTCTCGGCCGAGGTTGCAGACTTCCCGGAGGAGTCACAGCAACAGGCAGAGGAGGCGGCAGAGGAGGTGGTAGCTGCACAGGAGGTAGGGGGGGCGGAGTCTGCACAGCAGGCGGCTGCACGACCACCGTAGGCTGTTGAGAATTGTATTTCAGAGCCGCTTGCACCTCCGCAGCAGATTGATAGCGCTGACTCGGAGCCGGCAACAACATTCGATCGAGAACTTCAGCCAAACGCGGGCTTACCTGCACCCTAGAACGCCAATTCCACTGATTTTGATAACTATCAAACAACTCCGTCGGCTGCAAATCGGTCAACAAAGTAATGCAAGTCACAGCCAAAGCATAAAAATCCGTTGCCGGATAAACTTCTTGCCCGCTCATCTGTTCTGGCGGAGCGTAACCCAAAGAATAAATACCAGTAGAAGCCTTAGAACTGCCCGCAGTTTGCGTCACCTGTTTGACAGCCCCAAAATCTAATAAATAAAGCCGACCATTTTTAGCCCGCATAATATTAGCAGGTTTAATATCTCGGTGAATCGAACCGCGAGAATGCACAAAATCGAGAACCTTCAAAATTTCTCCCAGCACCTCCAGCGTTTGGGCCTCCGAAAACTTACCCTTAGCAGCAAGTTCTTCCTCCAAATTTTCACCGTCAATAAATTCTTGAACCAAATAGAAAAACTGATCGTTGTTCCCCCCTTGCAAACTCGGAACAGTCAGCTCAAAAAACGCCAGCAAACTCGGAATTTGCGAATGTTCGTTTCCCAGTTCTTCCAGCACCGCCGCTTCCCGTTCAAACAGAGTATGAGCGATTCTTAGCTGTGCCGGAGTCATATTTGCCGACGGCTGCAAAAGTTTAGCCACGCACTGCCGCATCGCCGGAGTGTAGCGGTCTCTAGCCAAAAATGCCGCCCCAAAACCGCCTTGACCCAACAACCTCGCGGGCAAATAGCGGCCGCTCAAAATTAGGGGCATCCCGCAAGTCGTGCAAAACTTTTGCTGCACAGTTTTCAGCAGGGAACTATCATCGAGGTCTGCAAAATTGTTTTGAGGGCGCGGGCAGGCCGGGCGGGTGCAGTAAACTTCCATTGTGGTTTGCTCATTGGTCTTAGGGAATTGGTCATCGGGCTCTAGCGAAGCGGAGGGATTGGTCATCGGGCCGATGCCCGCGCGGGGAATTAGGAATTGGTAATTGGGAATTGTAATTGGTTTAATTCCTAATTCTAGGCGGTCAAACTTTTTAAGACTAATCCCAGTTTGTTTTACCCTCTTTATCTAGTTTTGGTATTAGGTTTTGGCATCAAAAAAGCCAATTACCGATTTCCGATTTCCGATTCTCGATTCCCAATTTATTCATTTTTCCAAGGGTTCTCAAACCGGATTTTTATTTATAAACTAACCGCGAACTACTAACTGCCAACGACCTCACAAATTAATTTCCCGCCGAGTTGGGAGTTACTATTTCTATCAGAGGCAAATCGATCGCCGGAGCTGCTTTTTTTTCTGAAATGGTGGAATAAGTAGTAAACAGGGGCAGAATTTCATTGCTGAAAGCCTCTGCTGCTTTAGAACGGTAGCGGTTGGGGTTGCAAATCAGGGACAAAATCCGCGTTACTAACACTTCGTCCATTTTAGATTTGTGCAAAACGCCCATCAGCAACTCTTTTTCGATCGCCGAAACCGACACAAAAGCAGCGCCTAGACCCGACTGAACCGCATTTTTAATAGCTTCGATCGAATTTAGCTCCATCTCGATTTTCAGGCGGCGCGTGTCAATGCCGCAGCGAGTCAGTACCTGATCGATGACTTTGCGGATAGTAGACTGGGAGTCTAGGGAAATAAACTGCAATTTATAAAGGTCTTCTTTTTGGATACTTTCTTGTTGTACCATCGGGTGAGACGGAGGCAGAATCAGAGCCAGTTCGTCCTCTGCGTAAGGAACAATTTCTAAAGCTTCTACAAGTTCGGTAGGAATTTCTCCGCCTACAATTGCTAAATCGATTTGCCCGTTGGCCACACTCCACGCGGTGCGGCGGGTAGAGTGAACGTGAAGCTGTACCGCTACATCCGGGTACTTTTGCCGGAACATCCCGATCATCCTAGGTAGCAAATACGTCCCGGTTGTTTGAGAAGCGCCGACTATCAAAGTACCGCCTTGGAGATTTTGCAAGTCTTCGAGAGCTCGACAAGTTTCTTGACAAAGCGATAAAATTTTCTCGCCGTAACTCAGCAGCAGGTGTCCGGCTTCGGTGAGTTGAGCCCTGCGCCCCCCCCTGTCAAACAGTGGCACGTCCAACTGTCTCTCTAGGTTTTGCACCTGCAAGCTAACTGCGGGCTGGGATACGTAGAGGCTGTCGGCGGCGCGTTTGAAGCTTCCTTCGGAGGCGATCGCCTTGAGAATACGTAACTGGTCTAAAGTGAAAGGAAGGTCAGACATATATCTAAATTGTCAGTTGTCAGTTGTCAGTTGTCAGTTGGTAGGGGCGGTGGATGGTGCGTGCCCGCCCTCTTAGTTGTCAGTTGTCAGTTGTCAGTTGTCAGTTGTCAGTTGTCAGTTGTCAGTTGTCAGTTGTCAGTTGTCAGTTGTCAAGAAAGCAGTGGGCAGCGGGCAGTTGTCAAGAAAGCAGTTGTCAGTTGTCTGTAGCTGCGAATTGGCTGAGGGCTAATGACTAATGACTGATGACTAATGACTGATGACTGATGACTGATAACCGCTGAATGCTCCTATAGATACTTTGTGACACAACTTGGCCACGAATCAATAACTTTTCTTAATATTTGCAATGACGATCGACTTAGCGCTTGACTCCCACTTAGTTATTCTGGGACTTTTATTCGGTTTTGCGATCGCCCACAGCGGTTTAGCAGCCCTCCGGCCAACAGGTGAAAAGCTGATGGGGGCTAGACTTTACCGGGTTTTGTTTGCCCTTGTCAGTTTGCCGCTGGCGGTAATTCTGATTGTCTATTTTTTCAACCACCGCTACGACGGCGTGCAGCTTTGGCAAGTACAGGGAGTGCCCGGAGTTAAACCCGCAGTTTGGATACTTTCAGCAATTTCCTTTCTGTTTCTGTACCCCGCAACCTTCAACCTCCTAGAAATTGCCGCCGTCCAAAAGCCGCAAGTTCACCTCTACGAAGCCGGGATCATCCGCATCACCCGTCACCCGCAAATGGTGGGACAGGTGATTTGGTGCGTGGCCCACACCCTGTGGATTGGCACTAGCTTTACCCTCGTCACTTCCATCGGTTTGGTACTTCACCACCTGTTCGGAGTGTGGCACGGCGACCAGCGGCTGCGGGCGCGTTTTGGCGAATCCTTTGAAACCATCAAATCTCAAACCTCAATTATTCCATTTTTGGCCATCCTGCAAAAGCGTCAAACCCTTGATTTGCTTGAGTTTATGCGTCCTTCCTACGTAGGTGTAGTTATTTTTACGGGCCTGTTGTGGAAAATTCATCCTTTTTTGATGCGTGTCACGGGGAACATATACTGGTAGCATGATCCCTAGGATTGAAAAAAAATTATTAAATTTTGAGGGATCATGGTGTTGTCGGTTAGCGAACGCACTTTTGCACAAGAGGTATTTCAAGCCTCTACCCCCGTTTTAGTTCACTTTTGGGCACCTTGGTGCGGTTTGTGCCGCGCGATCGACCCTACGCTTAAGACTTTTGATGCACAGTGGGCAGGAAAAGTCAAGCTCCTAGGGGTGAATGCCGACCAAAGTTTGAAGTTAGCAAATACTTATCGGCTGACAAGTCTGCCGACGCTGATTTTGTTTGAGGGCGATCGAGCTCAATTTAGATTTGAACATTATCAAGGACGCGAGGAACTGCGGCGGACTCTCGATTCTTGGATGCTAGCCACTGTGAATTCTTCCCAAACTCAACGCCTGCAACCGCAGCAAGCAGTTAACAGGTAAGGATTCCCAGACATTTGGCCCGCGCGGTAGAAAGTATTTGGAATTCCCCATTTATTTCGATCGGCCATCCGACGGCACCTCAGTAGAGGCAGAAACCGAGTTTTTTTACGAAAATACGGCGTATATCGCCTGATATCGATAAAAACCCGGTTTCTTGAGTCGATCGGCTCTAAAAGTGTATTGATTTGTCAATCTATCTTTAGGAATAGATTGAAAGCGAACAAGATCGATCGGGAAAAAATAAAGCAGTTCTCAAGCATTGTCGATCGGCAATACTGAAAAATTGGAGCGAGTATTTTTGCCCAGTGGCGCAGGCGTGTGTCACAATTGTTTACAGTTTTGGCAATATCTAGTAGAAACTTTAAACAACCTATCAGTCATGGAACTGCTTTATCAATACGCTTGGCTGATTCCAGTCCTGCCGCTGGCAGGCGCAATGCTAGTAGGTTTAGGCTTAATCACCTTTAACCAGGCAACCAACAAACTCCGACAAGCGAATGCGATCTTCATCGTCTCCACGCTGGGAGGGTCAATGGTACTATCTTTCGCATTGCTGTGGAGTCAACTACAGGGCCACGCACCCTACACCCGCAATATTGAGTGGGCCTCTGCTGGCGACTTCTCGCTAAAAATGGGCTATATCATCGACCCCCTGACGGCGGTAATGCTGGCGATCGTCACCACGGTCGCCTTTTTGGTGATGATTTATACCGACGGGTACATGGCTCACGATGACGGGTACGTGCGATTTTACGCCTACCTCAGCATCTTCAGCGCCTCAATGTTAGGTCTAGTCCTCAGCCCGAACATCATTCAGGTTTACATTTTCTGGGAACTCGTAGGTATGTGTTCATACCTGCTAGTCGGATTTTGGTACGATCGCAAACCCGCAGCAGACGCTTGCCAAAAAGCCTTCGTCACCAACCGCGTCGGCGACTTCGGCCTGCTGCTGGGCATCCTCGGCATTTACTGGGCCACCGGCAGCTTTGAATTTGAGGTGATGGGCGAACGCCTGCACTCCCTAGTCGAATCCGGGGCCCTTTCGGCGACTCTAGCGACAATCTTCGGTGTTTTGATCTTTTTGGGCCCAGTCGCCAAATCCGCTCAATTCCCCCTCCACGTCTGGCTCCCAGACGCAATGGAAGGCCCCACACCGATTTCAGCCTTGATTCACGCGGCCACGATGGTAGCCGCCGGAGTCTTCCTGATCGCTAGGATGTACCCAGTATTGGAAGGTCTGCCTGAAGTCATGAATCTGATCGCCTGCACCGGCTGTTTTACAGCATTCATGGGTGCTTCGATCGCAATTACGCAAAATGACATCAAAAAAGGCTTAGCCTACTCCACCATCTCCCAATTGGGCTACATGGTCATGGCAATGGGCGTCGGCGCCTACAGTGCCGGACTGTTCCACTTAATGACCCACGCTTACTTCAAAGCAATGCTGTTCCTGTGCTCAGGTTCAGTCATTCACGGCATGGAAGATGTCGTCGGCCACAACCCAGCTCTGGCTCAAGACATGAGAGTCATGGGGGGCTTGCGTAAATATATGCCAATTACCGCTTCTTGCTTTTTAATCGGTAATTTAGCAATCTGCGGCATTCCGCCCTTTGCAGGTTTTTGGTCAAAAGACGAAATCCTCGCCCAAGCTTTTCACGCTAATCCCGCTCTCTGGGCGGTGAGTTGGCTGACTGCGGGCATGACCGCGTTTTATATGTTTCGGATGTATTTCAGCACCTTTGAGGGCGAATTCCGGGGCAATAACAGCGCCATCAAGCAACGACTCCTACAACCGAATCTGGTTTTCGGCCCCGGAGCGATGAATGTTAAGGAATTGGCACCCACTGGCGAAAGTCACGGCGAACACGACCATTTTCCTCACGAATCTCCTCTGACAATGGCTCTGCCGTTGGTGTTGCTGGCTGTACCTTCAGTATTTATCGGTTTTGTCGGTACGCCGTTTGCTAATTATTTCGAGCAGTTTGTGCGCGCGCCAGGGGAATCTCTCGAAGAAGTTTTGCAACACGCGGCTGAGTTTGATTTGACGGAATTCCTCATCATGGGCGGGAGCTCTGTAGGTATTGCTTTGCTTGGCATTACTTTGGCTTCTCTGATGTATTTGAGCCGGAAAATTGACCCGAGTGCGGTAGCTGCAAAAATCAAACCGCTTTACGAGTTCTCTCTCAACAAGTGGTATCTCGACGATATCAATGAAGTTCTCTTTGTCAAAGGCAGCCGCCGTTTAGCGCGACAAGTCATGGAAGTGGATTTGCGAGTTGTCGATGGTATTGTCAACTTGACAGGGTTTCTGACTCTAGTTACGGGCGAAGGTTTGAAATACTTTGAAAGCGGTCGCGCTCAATTTTACGCCCTGATCGTGTTTGTCGCAGTTCTGGGTTTTGCGATCGTTTCGGGAGTCAGTTAAATCTGTAGGGAAATGGCAATGCCTATTGGTCTCAACAATCGCCTGAAACCTTTTGTCTTTCTCCTTTACTGCCGAGGTCTGATCCCCCTAAATCCCCCTTAAGAAGAGGGACTTTGAGCAGATTCTTGTCCCACCCCCTACTCCCCTTTTTAAGGGGGGCTAGGGGGGATCTGGCCTCGGAGATCGACGAGAGATACAAAGGTTTTCAGGCGATTGTTGAGACGCCTTGGGCGAAGCGAAGCGGAGGGATTGCCGTATCCCCACCAAGAGATATTTTAAGAAATGCTATTAGCTCAATAACTCACAATTGACAATTAGCCAATAGATGTACATCTTTGATTAAACTCAATTTGTGCGATCGCACAAATTGTCGCAAATATAGCAAAAACAAATGTTTCGTATAAAGAAAGTATAAAATTTATAGGAAAACGGTTAAAATATGTTTAAACCTAATAGTTGATGGCTAATTTTAAAACGCAATGGATACAGCTAATTTCCCCTGGTTAACAACAACAATTCTGTTTCCCATTGCTGCGTCCTTGCTGATTCCTTTGATTCCCGACAAGGATGGCAAGACGGTGCGCTGGTATGCACTAATTGTAGGTTTGATCGATTTTGCTCTGCTTGTTTACGCTTTTTGCACTCATTACGACTTCAGCAATCCAGATTTGCAACTGGTAGAAAGCTATACTTGGGTACAGCAACTCGATTTAAATTGGTCGGTGGGTGCTGACGGTTTGTCGATGCCGCTGATTTTGCTGACTGGTTTTATTACTACGCTGGCTACTTTAGCAGCTTGGCCAGTCACATTTAAACCGAAGCTTTTTTACTTTTTGATGCTGGTCATGTACGGCGGACAAATCGCAGTTTTTGCCGTACAGGATATGTTGCTGTTTTTCCTAGTTTGGGAACTGGAATTAGTCCCTATTTACCTAATTTTGTCCATCTGGGGCGGCAAGAAGCGCCTCTACGCAGCAACTAAGTTTATCCTGTACACCGCAGGCGGTTCGCTGTTTATTTTGGTGGGTGCGCTGACGATGGCGTTTTATGGCGATACCGTGACTTTCGATATGCGGGCGATCGCGCTTAAAGACTTCGCCCCCAATATAGAATTGCTTCTGTACGCAGGTTTCTTAATAGCCTACGGCGTCAAACTGCCAATTTTTCCCCTCCACACTTGGCTCCCCGACGCTCACGGCGAAGCCACCGCACCCGCCCATATGTTGCTAGCAGGAATTCTCCTGAAAATGGGCGGTTACGCTTTACTGCGGATGAATGCGGGAATGCTCCCCGACGCTCACGCTACCTTCGCACCGCTGTTAGTAATTTTGGGCGTAGTTAACATTGTTTACGCCGCCTTAACTTCTTTTGCTCAGCGCAATTTGAAGCGGAAAATTGCTTATTCTTCGATTTCGCACATGGGCTTTGTGCTGATTGGGATAGCTTCGTTTACCGATTTGGGAATTAGCGGTGCAATGCTGCAAATGGTTTCCCACGGTTTAATCGGGGCGAGTTTGTTCTTTATGGTAGGTTGCACTTACGATCGCACCCACACCCTCATGCTCGACGAAATGGGCGGTGTCGGGCAGAAAATGCGTAAGGTTTTTGCGATGTGGACTGCTTGTTCTATGGCTTCTTTGGCTTTGCCGGGAATGAGCGGTTTTGTAGCAGAATTGATGGTGTTTGTGGGTTTTGCAACCAGCGATGCTTACAATCCGGTGTTTAAGGTTTGCGTGGTATTTCTAGCCGCTGTTGGGGTGATTTTGACTCCGATTTATCTGCTGTCGATGCTGCGGGAAATCTTCTACGGCCCGGAAAACAAGCAATTGGTGGAACACGAAGAGTTGGTGGATGCGGAACCGCGAGAAGTGTTTATTATTGCGGCTCTGTTAGTGCCGATTATTGGCATTGGTTTGTATCCAAAGATGCTGACTCAGGTTTACGATGCGACTACTTCACAGTTGACTGCAAAGTTGCGGGCTTCTGTACCGTCGCTTGTGGCTAAGGCTGCTGATAAAACGGTGGCTCTGCGCGCTCCGGCGATCGAGCCGAGCAAGTTGTGATTTAAACTGGATTTAGGAAGAAAACCCCCAAACCATTTTAGAAATAAGGTTTGGGGGTTTTCTATTTTTTTGGGGCTGGAACTTGTCTATTAGGTTTGCATCAATTTGCGATGATGTTATCTTTGAGATGTTTAGTCTTAACAATTTCATACTCAAACACAATGACAGACTATATTAAAGAGCATTATGTCAAGCCACTTTATCTCAAGGTTTTACACGGTAACTTTTTAGGGATTGGTAAAGATATAGATGCGTTTGTGGACTTGACAAAAGTTGCTCTAGATGAAGTAACTGACAAAGAACTGATCCAGATGTATAACGGTTGTTGGAGACATACAATTACCGCAAGTTGGTTTTGTGGAATTGGGCGCTTTCCACAACATCTCAAGAAAATTGAAACTTTGCTGATTCCAAGTCAAACTTGTTATGCAGGACAATTTCATTGTTTTGCGTTAGCTCGTCTTGACAATGCTGAGTCGGTAAGAATTTTGCGATCGTATTTAGACACATACTTACCCGTTGGCGCTCGACAATACGACCAAAAATGGGCTATTGGAGCATTATGGTGGTTAGATCGCAGGCATGGAACAGATTATGCACAGGTTTATCTAGAAAACCCCGATAATTGGAAACTTGGATATCGAGACCAAGAGTATGGGACACTAAGCGCAGAGGAAGGAATTCTCCACTTTCAAAAGGTTATGGACTTTGTAGACAAATATTTCCCAGAATTTACGGCGTAGATAGCTCCGCTTTCTAGATATCGATTTGCCAGGAAGAAGCGATAATAGATAATATGCCATTTTAATTCTAAGAGTGTGCTAGCCATGACTGAGTTACTGGAGCGTGCGATCGCTAAGTTGAAAACCTTGTCTGCAAGTGAGCAAGATGCTTTAGCGAAGCCCTCGAAGAGGATCGCCTCAATGATTTTGGAAGAACTTCAAGACGATCTAAAATGGGATCGAGCATTTGCGAGTTCTCCCGATGCTCTTGCCAAACTTGCAGCCTCCGCAATGGCTGAGTATCACGCAGGTAAAACCCAAAAACTCGATCCAGAAACCTTGTGAAGTAGTGAGCTATCATATCCATAACAAGAGCAAGAGTTATAAAAAAGAGGAAATGTATGCAAACAATCCTTTTGAGTCGTGAAGAAGTCGCTCGTCGTGCGAAACATTTGTATGAAAGCACCATCCGCCAAAAAATTGAATTAGAAGAGAATATTGGCAAGATGGTCATCATTGATATAGAAACAGGTGACTACGAAGTTGATAAAACTGGGCTAAAAGCCGCACGTAGTCTGATGGCAAAGCATCCGTATGCTCGACTTTTTGGCATTCGTATTGGTTACAATGTGGCTGCTTCGTTGGGTGGTGTAATGGAGCGTGTCAACAAGTGATTTCTGGTATTGTGACGGATCGGCACGCGATCGTCGCGTTGACGTTTCTCCTCCCAAGCGGCTCTACTTTCCCGATCGAGTTTGTCATAGATACGGGCTTCACTGACTACCTATGTTTGCCACCGGAGGCAGTTACCTTACTGGGGTTGCCGTTTCTGTACGATATGCCTGTAAACTTAGCAGATAACAGTGAAGTCCTAGTAGCAGTTCACGAAGCAATCATCCTTTGGGACGGGGAAGAACGAGAAGTTCGTGTATTTGCTACAGGGCGAAGGCCTCTGATTGGAACTGCTTTGCTGGACGAGCAAGAACTTGTGATTCAGTTCACTGAGGGGGGGTTAGTGACGATTGATGAGTTGTAGTTTCCAACGCTCGATCGCAAAACCCAATACTTTAAAATTACCATTTGGTCGATCGCCATTCAATTCGGTACGATCGCCCTTTTAGTTTCTAGCATTATTTTTTTAGGGAAAGTGCGAGCTTTGGAAAGGTCGATCGCACCCTCGCAAGTTTCGATTCGCTCAACTTGCCAGGAAGAAGCGATAATAAATAATATGCCATTTTTATTGTAAGAGTGTGCCAACTATGACTGAGTTACTTGAGCGTGCGATCGCTAAGTTGAAAACCTTGTCTGCAAGTGAACAAGATGCGATCGCCTCAATGATTTTGGAAGAACTTCAAGACGATCTGAGATGGGATCGAGCATTTGCGAGTTCTCCCGATGTTCTTGCTAAACTTGCAGCCTCCGCAATGGCTGAGTATCACGCAGGTAAAACCCAAGAACTCGATCCAGAAACATTGTGAAGTCTCGTACTACAACCGAATTCCGTACATCTTTTGCCACACTGCCAAAACAAGTTCAAGAGCAAACACGCGAAGCATATCGCCAATTCAAGGAAAACCCAAGTTATCCAAGTCTGCGTTTCAAAAAAGTGCATCCAGAGTTACCAATCTACTCTGCTCGAATTAGCAACAACTATCGAGCCGTTGGTCAGTTGGATGGAGATACCGTGATCTGGTTTTGGGTAGGTTCACACGCAGAGTACGACAGGTTGCTATCTCACTTATAATGGTTATTTCATCTACTTTAGTTTAACTTTATCAGAACGTTCACTGCGGTTGTTGAGAAAGACCATGAAACTGCTTTTGAGCTTTATACTGAGGCATTTTTATGTTGAACGAGACAGTTGATGAAATCCAGCGCGATCCTTCAAAGTATCTGCGTCAAGTGGAAGCAGGTGCAACTTTTGTTATCCTGCTTGCAGATAAGCCGATCGCCGAACTAAGACCTATTTCTAGCAGCAAGCAATTACGACCATTCGGTTTGTGTGCAGGCGAGTTTACCGTTCCAGATGATTTCGACGATCCTTTGCCGGAAGATATCCTCAGTGCATTTGAAGGTAAATGAAGATTCTGCTAGATACGCACATCTTTTTATGGTTCATCAGTGGTGACAGTTATCAACAGATGTTCGAGATGCAATTCGCTATCCAGATAATTATGTAGCAGTTCAGGGTTATTTGCCGTCGCACAACTTAACTTAACCGCTGAAGAGTTTTTAGAGTCTTGGTAACATTAAAGGGAATACTAACCAAACTGCAACTCATCCTAAAAACCATCGAAGGTACCCGCATTACTTGCCAAACCATCCCTTGATGACTCATCATTATGTTGATGATTGTTTCATTCTGATAACTCAATTAATATGCGATCGCTCCTCTTGACTCTAGCTCTCATGTGTTTAGCCACCCCCGCTGTTGCCGCAACCTGCGAAGAAAGCTTTCAAAAAAAGGGAGACTTTTTCAATGGTGCTGCCTTTTCTGCGCGTGTTCAGGTTGAGGGATTATCGATAGAAAGAGCATTTTCCCAATTACGACCCATTTTGGCCCGCGAGAGCATCAGAACGATCAGCACCGATGTGAGCGCAGGTGTAATGAAAGCTGAAAATCCCGCAACAGCATTTCAGCGTGCTTTGCCGATCGATGTTTTTGCCTCAGCCGACGGAAATCTATTAACTGTCGAGATGATCTTTACCATTCCCAGCGGCGTGGGCGCAAGTAGGGATACCGTGAAGCGATACTTGTGCGGTGCGCTAAATCAATTGTTGCCCAAAACTACAAACTAATATTTAACCGTAGATCGATCGCCCTTCTCTTCAAGCTCGATCGCTCTTTTAGTTTCCAGTCTGGCGAACTAAAATTGCTTAAGATTCAGCAGGGATCTGGAATGATGAAATAATCGATTGCCGAATGGGGATCTGAATTACAAACTCAGTGCCTGAGCCAGGTGTAGAAAAACACTTGATTTTACCGCGATGTTTTTCAGTAATGATTTGATAACTAATCGACATTCCCAAACCCGTACCTTTACCGATCGCTTTAGTAGTAAAAAAGGGGTCAAAAATGCGCTGCTTCACTGGGTCTGGCATACCGATTCCGTTATCAGCGATCGCCACCTCCACCCATTGATTGTCGATCGCAGAAGTCCGAATCGTAATCTGGTTTGGGGTATCTTTAAGCTCCTGATAGGAGCGTTTGGTATTCATCTCATCTAGGGCATCCAGGGCATTGACCAAAATATTCATGAATACCTGATTGAGTTGTCCGGGGAAACATTCCACCTTCGGCAAAGTGCCATAGTCTTTGATTACTACCACACCTGGACACTCTGGTTTATCTTTGAGCCGGTGTTGCAAAATCAGCAATGTACTTTCAATTCCCTCATGAATATCAACATCTTTGAAGTCTGCTTCATCCATGCGAGAAAAATTTCGCAACGAGAGAACAATACTGCGAATTCGATCGGTGCCTACCTTCATAGATGAAATTATCTTTTGGATATCTTCTGTGAGGAATTCCAAATCAATTTCCTCTGCCATTGCTTGCACGTCTGGATCGTTGCTGGGATGGCGCTGTTGATAGAGTTCGATCATCCGCAGCAGATCTTGGGTGTATTCGTCCAGGTAGGTGAGATTACCGTGGATGAAGTTGACCGGGTTATTGATTTCATGGGCAATTCCCGCAACCAACTGTCCCAAGCTAGACATTTTTTCGCTTTGGATAACTTGCATCTGAGCTTTTTGCAGTTCGTTGAGGGTCGTCTCCAGTTCTTTAGCTTGTGCAGTGGAGGAGATTGCTAGTTCTTCGATCGCAGCAACCTGGGGCAGACTTGTCCAGCAAGCAATTGCCACCCCCACAAATGCCAGCGTCATCAACACAATAATCAGCAGATAGGGATTGTTGGTTCCGGCTTCTACCCGCAGCCAGGATCTGATCAGCCAACTGATCGTCGCTGTACCACAAATCAGCGCAATCAACATTGCAACCTGAAACACTATAAAATCTTCGTTTTTAGGAGGAATTACTGGCTTGGTATGGAGTCGATCCCACCACGGTAAGTGCAAAGGTGCCCAAGGAATCCGCCGAATTGCCGCGTCGATCGCGATCGCTGCTAACGGCAACAGCAATCCGAGACCAAAATCCATCCATCCCCAGGCAACACCACCCACCACCAGGGAAATGAACTCCACCACCAGTAATGCTAAGGATAGTCGCCCCCAACGCACGACTGGATCGTTGCGCTGCATCCACAGCCCCAAGTGGAACCCCATGATAGAAATGAAAAAACTCACCCCTGACACCACGACAATTCGAGTGGTGTTGCCCCAGACTAAAAATCCTAAACTACAGATAAAGGTTAGCAGCAGGGCGGGTTCTAGGGAACCCCGACGGGACACTGCACCAAACACTGGAGACAACAGCCCATCCTGCGCGAGTTGGAAAAGGATGCGGGGCGTATTGCAAACGCTAGTGGCAGATCCCAACAAACAGCTAGCAGCAACCAGCAAAGTGACTATGACAGGGGCAGCGTCTCCCCAGAAAGGCTTGGCAGCCACCAAGAAATTGCCGTACAAATTGCCTTCTAAACCGGAAGCGGTTGCCAACTGCACCAACACTAAAGTGCCACCGACAAACACCAGAGGCATGAACCAGGCAACCCAAGACAGGGCCTTGAGGGTGTCTTTTGGGTGGAGACTGTCTGCTACAAAGGATGAAGCTGTGTCACAGCCATAGAAGCTATAAGCGGCAAACAAGTACCATTTCAGCCAGTCCTGGACACTGATGGCATCAATGCTGCTGGGCAAGAGTCCGGGGCTTTGGGGCGCAAAGGCAAGCCAGCCTAAACCCTGAACGCAGAAGAGGAGTAAAAAGCCGATCGAAGGAAAGACAAAAAAGAGGTGCAGAATGGCGACGGCGCGGGTGCCACTGAATGCTAAAAAGTAAGCGATCGCAGTAAAACCGATCTCAAACACTTTTTCTGGAATACTCAGCCCCATCGGTTCTAAATGGAATTGGATCAAATCTGTGATGACGATCGCATTAATGGTCGGAAAGGAAACCCACCCCAAGAAGTAGGCAATCCCCAAGTAGCGGGAAAGGGCAGGGTAACGATCGAGCAGTCGCGTAATGTAATTGGGTGTTCCCCCAGATATATCTGGATATTTCTCACCCAAACTCTGAACTTGAAGGTTAAACAGAATTCCGACGATCGCACCAGGAATCCAGACCAACAGCGATGCCGAGCCAATTTCTGCTTGCATCGACGGCGCTAAGGTAAACCACATAAGATATCCAACTACACTAAACCCCCAAGCTTCCGCAGAGGACATGGTGCGCCGGAGGCGATTCAGAAATGGCAAGCGATCTATTTCCATAACAAGCAGATAGGGGTAATCGTGTTTTGATACAAGTGTAATTTCCACAATCAAGAAAAAAACAAATACCTAGTGTTTCCTTCTAGGGATTAAAATTCTCAGCTCGATCTGATGTAGCGATGAAAGATTGAGGCAATCAGTTGAGGTTGCCAGCGATCGTAATACTCAATACCAAATACTTCAAAATTACCAGTGAATCAAGCGCCATTCAATGAGCGTGCGTTAGCGAAGCTTGCAGAAGAGGATCGCTCTCTTAGTTTCTAGTCCGATCGTTCTTTTTTGTGAGACATATAGATATCCTATAATTAAAGCTGTTGGTGTCGTACTACAATGATTTCTATGCTACAAATTACAAGCTGAATACCGAGCGACAGTGGGACATTACCATGAGAATTGACCGACTAGAAATCGAAAACTTCAAGAAATTTTCAGACTATACTCTTGACTTGCATCCCCAATTTACCTTGCTAGTTGGGGACAATGGCACAGGTAAAACGACGATCCTCGATGCTTTGGCGATCGCGGCTGGAATTTGGCTGGTCAACTCCCCCGACACAACCCTCAACAATAGCCGCCGTAACATTCTTCCCTCAGAAATTCGCTTAGAAGCCATCGAATCCGGCACCATCACCCAATATATAGAACGAAAACCCGTCCAGATTAAAGCGATCGGCACGATTAACAGTCAGCCAGTCCAATGGCTCAGACAAATCAAAACTAACGGCTCTAGAACCTCCAACACAGCCAAACAAGCTCTAGAAATTATCTCCACTTTATTTCAACAGGTTGAAGCAGGCGAAAAAATTTGGCTACCCATCATCGCCTACTACGGAGCAGGTCGAGCTTGGCTACCCTCCAACCAACGTGACCCCAAAGCAACTACCCATACCAGCCCCGCCCGCCGTTGGGATGCCTTCTATGACTGCTTTGAAGAACGGATTAGAATCGCCGATCTCCATACTTGGTTCCTGAAAGAAGCGATCGCTTCGGTCAATCGACAGGGACAAATGCGCCCTGGTTACAACGTGGTAAAGTTTGCTATTTTGCATTGTATTCCCAACGCAGATGACCTATGGTTTGATCCAGAGCGATCGGAAATTGTTGTTTCCATCCAAGGCAACCCCCAACCCTTTAGTAACCTTAGTGCAGGTCAAAAAATGATGGTAGGTCTAATTGCCGATATTGCCATCAAAATCGTTACTCAAAATGCCTCTTTCCTATCAGAATATATATCTATTCAAGAATTGCCTCTGATTTTGCAAGAAACACCAGGGCTAGTCTTAATTGATGAAATAGATGTACATCTCCATCCGAAATGGCAACGTCAAGTTGTGAATGACCTCACCAAAACCTTCCCCTCAATCCAGTTTGTTTGCACTTCCCATTCGCCGCTTGTTATTGGTGAAGTCGAAGCAAGCTGTATTAGAAACCTCGAACGTGATGAAGAAACTGGCAAAGTTGTTTCTACAATTCCCTTAGAATCTTATGGTCTTGATGCCAACCGAATACTAGAGGAGCAGATGGGATCGTCAGAACGTAATCAAGAGGTCGCAGACAAGCTTCACGCTCTTTTTAGACTAATTGATAATGAGAATTTTGATGGTGCACGTAAAGCTATGATTCCCATTGGTGAAAAAATTGGACACCAAGCTCCTGAGATTACTCAAGCTCGATCGCTGATTAAATTCTTAGAAGGTAATGAATGAGAAATATCCAGAAAAAGACCGAACCAACGTCGTTGACACAGCATCGCTGCAATACAAATACTGACTATGATAACTATGCCGAAAAAGATGACCTGAGAGCAAGTCTGGTGAGCGAGCAAAGAGGAATTTGCTGTTACTGTATGCAACGGATTTGTCCTGACTCAGAAAACATGAAAATTGAACACTGGCAAAGCCAAGATATATACCCTCAGAGACAGCTAGAATACAATAATCTCCTTGGGGCTTGTCGAGGAGGAGAAGGGCAAAAGAAAGATCAACAGCACTGTGACACAAAAAAAGGAAATCTCGATCTAACTTTTAACCCTGCCAATCCATCTCATAACGTCGAAGGTAAAATACGTTTCTTGGGAGACGGTACAGTTGAATCAAATGATCTCCAATTTAATAAAGAAATCAAGGAAGTCTTGAATTTGAATGAAGGTGCGTTGGTTCGTAATCGTAAAGGAGTATTAGAAGCCTTTCGCCAAGGATTGATTCAAAAACACCCCTCTGATGCAGATATACGAAAAGCACTACGCAAGTGGAATGGCGATAATGGAGCAGAACTCGAACCATTTTGCCAGGTTGTTGTTTATTATCTTCGTAAAAAGATTGCGAAAATGAAATCAAAATAACTTCTGAATGAACTTTTCAAAATGCGATCGAAGATCTCCTCCCAGAACCGATCGCCATTAGAGGGAGGAGGACGCATCATTCTGTCAGCATGGCACCGAGGGAGAGACAAAACAGATGCTACACGTTGGCTTTGCCAAATCGTTGCAGAATGTTAAATAAATTTTCTTGTGTTTGATGAGAATGATTAGACTGAAACTATAGCAGTTCTCAGTAACATAAGGTACGCCTCTAGATGAGTCGATACAGATTCTGAACGATCGTAATGAATATGTACCAGATGGCAATCGAAATATCAACGAACATTTTTTCAGGCATCCCTCAAATTATAAGCTGCGGGTCAAGTTGGTTGCTAATTGCACTGAGTGCGTTGCGAAAATAGGTCGATCGACCTAATATTTTTTACTTTCAAATCGATTTCTCATAACTCTTGTGGGGAGTAGGGGTTAGGCATCCTGCCCGCCATAAAGCTTAACATTCTGCCCGCCTGAAACGTTAATTTTGAATAAAGGACAAAGGACAGTTGACAAATTGCGATCGCTCCCCGAGCAGGCATAAAAGATATATGATAATCTTTTACAAATTTTTACGGCTCCATGAGGAACCCGAAAAGATATATCATTATCTTAACCGGATCATTTCTTCCCCAAGGATATGTTCTACTGCTCAAATCCAAGGTGCTCTAATCCTTTCAATCCCGACAACTCTAAATTTTGTCAAAGTTGCGGCGAATCAGACCTCACGCCTCTCTTCAGAAACCGCTACCGCGTGATTCGACTGTTGGGCGAAGGGGGATTTGGCAGAACTTATGAAGCGGTAGATACCGATCGCATGGACGATCCGTGCGTAATTAAGCAGTTTGTACCCCAATTTCAAGGAACCTCAGCACTTGAAAAAGCCGCACAATTGTTTAAAGAAGAAGCGAAACGGCTTTACGAACTCGGCGAACATCCCCAAATCCCTCGATTAATTGCTTATTTTGAACAAGACAAGCGGCTTTATTTAGTACAAGAATTGATTGAAGGGCAAAATTTACTGGCTGAATTAACTCAGCAGGGCGCTTTTAACGAAGAAAAAATTTGGCAGTTACTGGCAGATATTTTACCGATTCTGAAATTTGTGCACGATCGCCATGTCATTCACCGAGACATCAAACTTGAGAATATCATCCGCCGCCGCACCTCAGCCAGCTCATCCATGCCAAAAGCTGCAAATTTTCGCAATTCTGCTTTCCGCAGAGGAGGGCGGGGAGAATTAGTTTTGATTGATTTCGGCGTTTCCAAACAAGTGACGGGCTCGCTGATGAGCAAAGTCGGCACCACCGTAGGAACGCCCGGATATTCGCCGATGGAACAAATGCGGGGTCAAGTTTTCCCCGGAAGCGATTTATATAGTTTGGGGATAACTTGTCTCAGACTGCTAACTAAATGTTTGCCACAAGTTGACGGTTCCGATGACCTTTACGATCCGATTAACGGCGGCTGGATTTGGAGAGAACGCTTACCAGCCGGCACAAAAATCAGCAGCGAATTGGCAATAATTTTAGATAAATTAATTCAAGATTATCTCAAAAATAGATATCAATCGGCTGATGAAGTAATCAAAGCTTTAAATCTCTATTCTCTACCTCCCCCACCTCACTGTGGTAAGGGCGGACAACTTACTTTAAATTATCCTCAGCCCAAGGCAGCTCTACCTCCGCTCAATGCTTATTTGACCGAAATTGAACAACTTGCTCTCAATAGTCAGAGCCAGCAAAGCCGACAAATCAACAGCAATATCTCTGTTAATCCGAGTGGAAAATTCCACACCAATCCGCCTCCCAACAAGGGATCGCAAAGTATTGCTACTGTCAAAAGTACCTTTGAATTTCAGGTAGTTACAGTAGACAATCGCGGGCAGCAAACTAATCTTAACAGCCGCAAAGCGCGTTTTTTTGAAGAACATATCGGCAGCGGTACAGTCATGGAAATGGTATCTGTTCCTGGCGGTACTTTCCTGATGGGCAGCCAAAAAGATCGGGGTGACAGCGACGAAAAACCACAGCATTCAGTAACTTTAGCTGCTTTCTATATTGGTAAATTTCCAGTCACTCAGTCCCAATGGACTGCTGTTGCAGCGCTGCCGGAAATTAAAATGTTTCTCAATCCTGAGCCTTCCCGTTTTAAAGGTGTAAATCGACCGATTGAAAATGTATCTTGGTACGAAGCGGTGGAGTTTTGCGCTAGACTTTCTCACAAAACTGGTAAGAAGTATAGCTTGCCTAGCGAGGCGCAGTGGGAATATGCTTGCCGGGGGCAAACTATGACGGCGTTTCACTTTGGGGAAACGATTACTAGCGAGTTAGCAAATTACAACGGAAATGCTAATTATGCTGATGCGCCGAAGGGAGTTTATCGATTTCAAACTACAGATGTTGGCAGTTTTAAACCAAATGCTTTCGGATTGTACGATTTCCACGGCAATGTATGGGAATGGTGCGCGGATGCTTGGCACAGTAATTATAAAGGTGCGCCTGTTGATGGCAGTGTTTGGGAGTCTGGCGGCGACTATTCGCTGAGGTTGTTACGGGGGGGTTCTTGGAACGATCGCCCTCCGAATTGTCGCAGCGCGTGCCGTCTCAGATATCAGCCGGATTGTAAGGCTAGTATTGTAGGTTTTCGTGTGGTTGTTTCTGTTGTTTGATATTGTGTTGGCTTCTATTTTAAACACCCTAAAACAAGTTCGATGGTTCGGATTTTAGTCCTTAAAATCCTAGGACTAAAGTCCGAACTACAAACACCAGTTTCTACCTTAGCTTAATTAGCTTTCTTCTGAGGAGCCATCATGCGTTCTACACTCATAGCAGCCACGCTCAATGTCACTACAGCCATGCCAATAATTGCCAAAGGCTGCAACTTCTCATTGATAATGACAAACCCGAAGAGTGCGGTCATCGCCGGCCCCAAAGTACCAATTACGGAGGCTAAGGCCGCCCCGGCAAACCGGATAGCAAAATTGTTCAAAAGATAGCTAAACAGCGTCAGCACCCCTAAAATAACGCCTCCAAAAATCAAACCGGGCCATACATTTGGGTCGATTTTAGGAGCTAAATTTTCCGAGAGCGGCACCCACAAACTCAGGGCGGAAAATACAAAAATCGTGGCGAAATTAACTAAACTAAAAGGAATCGGGTGCAGCTTGCCCGCGGCCATTTGCGTCAGCAATACGTAACCTGCAAAGGTAATGCCAGCACCGAGTGCCGCGGCGACTCCCACCCCGACATTGCCGCCGCCGGGAGCTGGCGCTGCAAAACTCGGCCAGCCGGCTAAAATCAAACCTGCGGTAATTCCGCAGATTGCCAAAAAGCCGATCGTGCTTGGGCGAGCGCCAAACAAGATCCAAGAACCGAGTACGGTGACGATCGGGTAAATAAAGAAAATCGTAATCGCAATTCCCGCCGGAATATTGCCGATCGCCAAATAAATCAAAACCTGAGACAAAAACAGAAAAAATGCGCTTCCTAAAACCTTGCTCCACAAAGCGCGATCGCCAGACTGGAACAACCGCCTAATATCTTTCCACACAGAAGGATACAGAAAAGTTGCCAATATTGGCATCAAAGCCATCACCACGATCAGCCGCATCAACAAAATCAACAAAGAATTGCCAAAACCAGGAGTTACAACTCCCGGAACTTCAAACAAGCCAAAAATCATCCGAGGATTTCTGCTTTTAATCAAAATTCTCAAACAAACATTAAACAGCGACAATACCACCGCCGAAGACAAAGCCAGCATCAAACCTGCTTGCACTTGAGAACCGGCTTTAGCAATTGCTGCAGAACCTGAAGAAGGCTGCGACACAGAGTCCCGCGGCGCATCCACAGGTGCTGGCGCTATAGCTGGGGGGCGGACAGAATTAGCTGATACTTCGGGATAGGAATCTCTAGCATCGAAAGGATTGTCAAGATATTCTTCTTCTTCTTGTTCGAGTTCTTCCCTGATGCGGTTTACAAGATTTTGTAACAGCTCTTCCCCTTGCCGCTCTAGGGTTTGCATATTATTGAGCCGCATGGAAAGCTCGCTTTCGTAGCTGCTCAAATCTTGTTCGAGCATCTGGAAACTGCGATCGATCCTTTGATCCAGCGCCGCCAGCAACTCCGAGGCCCGTTCGTCGTAGTTGCTCGGCGGCATCGGTATCGGGAATTCGCCGCTGGGAATAGGGCTGCTGAGAGAATGTCCCGAGTTAGCACTGAGTTCGCTGAACCGCTGCACCAACAAATCCTGCAAATTGTGAGCCAAAACTTGAGCCAACTGCTTCAGCCACAATTGCTGCTGCTGAATGTATCGCCCAGACAGAGATTCCATTTGCTGGGACTGCAATTTGCGATATTGCTCTCTGAGATCTTCAATATCGTCAATCAGGTGATTTTTTTCACTTTCGAGCCGAGTAATGTCCTGATTTAACTGGCCTTTGACATTTTGGTGCAAAGCGTCCAGTTCCTGAATCACTGAGTGGAGGACTTCCTCTGCTGATTGTGCATCCCCTGGGTCGTCTTTTGACGAGTATACGTTCCGCTGCGCCATTAGCCTATAACCTCTAATTTAAACTGCACGTTCAGTGTTCTTAAGTATTTTTGCAAAGTAGAGCCCAACTTCCAGTCATTTTCTGTAAAAGATCCCTGACACTGTTTAATCAATATTAGTCGCTTGGGTTGAAGATGTGAGAAAATTGCGATCGCCCCAAAAACACTTTGTGCAATTAGAAATCATACTACAGCTTGACCTGTACACCGATTGCTCTAGGTCATTCTCACATCTGACACCAGTTTGCCAAAAGAATGCCGCTGCTGTTGTGCCCCAAACCCCGATTCAGTCACTTCTCTATTTTTTGACCGCAATCGGCAGCGACAGTTTTTGACACCCAACAGTAGAATGAGGGTTCCAGCGCAATCTGCCTGCATTCGACAACGCTACTGCTGAGTTCCCAACCCAAGTTCTCTTTAAGCATTCGCACAAAACTCCGAGAAACCCGGTTTCTGGGTTAATTTCTCCTCACTAATATCAAATCCGGTAGCATCGGAATTATAAAATCGAGTCAGATTAAATCCGCGCTTCATAGTTCTGTATTCATCTCTCTCTTGTCTTCCTCTGTGTTCTCTGCGCCCTAGCGCCGGTTAAATCACCTGACGATGCTACCGGAAACGATATAAACCCAAAACTCCGAGAAACCCGGTTTCTGAGGATGTTAAAAGTGTCATTTTTTTACTCGCCAAAGTTTTAAGAGGCGATCGCACCGTAAAAAAGCCACCCGCGCCCTCAAAAAATTAACACATCTCATCCCCAAGAGCAACAGATATGGCATCCGAAATTCATGACAATTTCTTTACAGGCGATCGACAAACTCTGAATATTTCCTCAGAAGCCGAAGTCTTTGTCTTTCCCGCATCTTTTGCCCAGCAGCGCCTGTGGTTTCTCGACCAATTTTCACCGGAAAACCCTTTTTATAATGTAGTAACAGCACTGCGATTAATCGGTTCCCTCAACTTAACAGCCTTGGAAGAAACCTTCAACGAAATAGTGCGGCGACACGAAACTTTGCGAACCACTTTTGCAGCGGTATCAGGTCAACCAATGCAGATAATTTCTCTGAACTCTCAGATAACTTTTCAAATATTAGAACTGCAACATTTGCCGCCAGAACAACGGCAAACAGAAGCCAAAAAACTCTCCGCAGCCGAATCTCTGCGCCCTTTCAATTTATCCACCGGGCCGCTGATGCGAGTCACCATCCTGCGGCTGACAGAAACCGAGCATATTCTGTTGCTCAATATGCACCACATAGCCTCCGATGATTGGTCGATCGGCGTGCTAATTCGAGAACTAGAAGCTATCTACACAGCTTTGATAAATCAACAGCCATCTCCCCTGCCAGAATTATCACTGCAATATGCCGACTTTGCCGAGTGGCAGCGAGAATGGCTGCAAGGTGAAGTATTAGAAACTCAGCTTGCTTATTGGCGGCAGCAATTGCACGGGATTTCTGTGTTAAATTTGCCGATCGATCGCCCTGCACCAGCTAGGCAAAATTATCGCGGAAAAACTCAATATTTAGAACTGCCGAAACAACTGAAGGATGCACTTGTAGCGCTCTCGCAGCGAGAAGGAGCGACTTTATTTATGACACTGCTCGCAGCATTTCAAACTTTGCTTTACCGCTACTCGCAGCAAGCAGATATTGTTGTCGGTTCGCCGATCGCCAATCGCAACCGCAGCGAAATAGAAGCATTAATCGGTTTTTTTGTCAATACTTTAGTGCTGCGAACAGACTGCTCGGGAAACCCGACGTTTCGAGATTTTTTGGGCCGGGTACGGGAAGTAACCCTGGGAGCTTACGCTCACCAAGATTTGCCCTTTGAGAAGCTCGTTGAGGAATTGCACCCGGAGCGATCGCTCAATCGCCACCCGTTATTTCAAGTGGTATTCGGTCTGCAAAATGTGCCTGTGGACGAGTTAGAATTGCCAGAATTAAAGTTGAGTTCTTTTCCTTTGGAGACTCAAACAACGCGCTTTGATTTAGAGCTGCATTTGTGGGAAGCTGCGGATAAGTTTAGGAGCAGGTACGGGGAAGAGTGGGAACATTCGTCAGGCCTCAGAGGTTTAGCTGTGTACAATACGGATTTATTTGATGAAGTTACGATCGCCCGAATGCTGAGGCATTTTAAAACGCTGCTGGAAAGCATTGTCGCCAATCCAGAACAAAGAATTGCTAACTTACCTTTATTGAGCGAGAATGAAGTGAATCAATTATTAATAGAATGGAACGAAACTCGCACGGATTATCCTCAAAATAAGTGCATTCATCAGTTATTTGAGGAGCGGGCCCTGCAGCACCCGGAGGCTGTCGCCCTAACTTTCGAGGGCCAGCATTGGACTTACAGAGAACTCAACAGCAAAGCGAACCAACTGGCGGGCTATTTACAAAAACAGGGCGTGGGTGCGGAGGTTTTAGTGGGGCTTTGCGCCGATCGCTCGATCGAGCTAATTGTCGGGATGTTGGCTGTACTGAAGGCTGGAGGCGCTTATTTACCCTTAGATCCGAGCTATCCGCGCGATCGGCTAAACTTGATGCTGGAAGATGCTCAAGTTAAAGTCTTGCTAATTCAGGATAAATTGATTGAGAATTTCCGAGACTTCTCAAACTTGGTGATTAAGTGCGATCGCGACTGGGAACACATAGCCAAAGAAAGCGCCGAAAATCCCGCCAACACCGTCACAGCAGACAACCTAGCTTACGTTATTTACACATCTGGATCTACAGGAAAACCCAAGGGAGTTGCTGTCACCCACAAAGCAGTAAATCGGCTGGTACTCAACACCAACTATATAAAAATAGAATCTACCGATAAAATTGCCCAAGCATCAAACGCTTCATTCGATGCAGCCACATTCGAGATTTGGGGAGCCTTGCTTAACGGCGCTCAACTCGTGGGAATTAGCACCAATATTACCCTTTCGCCTCACGATTTAGCCTTAGAACTGCGCCAAGAAGGCATCACAGTTTTGTTTTTAACAACAGCCTTATTTCAACAAATTGCTAGAATTTTACCGCAAGCTTTTGATTCGCTGCGCTGCTTGCTGTTTGGCGGAGAAGCCGTCGATATGAGATGGGTTAAAAAAGTTTTAAAACAAAATCCAACCACTCAATTAATTCACGTTTACGGGCCGACAGAAAATACCACATTTTCGGCTTATTATTGCGTGCAAGACGTACCAGAAACCGCAACCTCTATCCCCATCGGCCGCCCGATCGCCAACACGCAGATTTATCTCCTCGATGCGGATTTGCAGCCGGTGGCGATCGGTGTTGCAGGTCAATTATACCTCGGCGGTGACGGACTGGCGCGAGGCTACCTCAACCGCCCAGATTTAACCGCTGCTGCATTCATTCCTAACCCTTTTAGCAATAAATCTGGTTCTAGCCTTTATAAAACAGGTGATTTATGCCGCTATTGGGTTGACGGAAACATCGAGTTTTTAGGCCGCGTTGACGACCAAGTAAAAATTCGCGGCTACCGCATAGAATTGGGAGAAATTGAAGCGGCTTTGTGCCAGCATCCCCAAGTGCGCGAAGCAGTAGTAATTGTGAGAGAAGACATCCCCGACGATAAACATTTGGTAGCTTATGTTGTGACTGACGGCCTTAAGGAAAAATCAGACATTCACAATCTAAAATCAAGTGAATTGCGCCAATTTTTGACAGAAAAGTTACCGGGATATATGGTTCCTGCAACTTATGCAGTGTTGGAGTCCCTACCGCTGACGCCTAATGGCAAAGTCGATCGTCGTGCTTTGCCTAATATAGATACAGACAACGAGGATCTAACAGAAAACTATGTAGCGCCTCGGACTAATATAGAAGAAATGCTGGGAAAAATTTGGGCTAAGATTTTGGGAAAGCAGCAGGTTAGTATCTACGATAATTTCTTTGAATTAGGCGGGCATTCCCTGCTAGCAACTCAGTTAATTTCTCGCATCCGAGACGCTTTGCAAGTTGAGCTACCGGTCAGCAATTTGTTTGAGGCTCCGACTGTGGCGAGTCTGGCAAAATACATTGAAACAATGCGCTGGGCCGCGAAAGGTTTGGATGCTCCCAGAACCGACGAAAAAGAGCGAGAAGATGTGGAATTTTAAGGGCTTACATACAGCAGATTCCACGTTTATAAAGTACACCCAGATTGCTCTTCTATTGCCGTAGGGACACGGCACTGCCGTCTCCCTACCTCTGTTGTGTACCTCACTAACCTGAAAAGTGCTGTAATTGCGGGATGATTTTGATTGTTTTGTGGAATGACCGTCCAAAAGTGGGGTTCATCTCACTTTTGCAGGCAAGCTATAAATTGGAGTTTTGAGGCCCGAGGCTGCCAGGAAAGAGGAAGAAGGAAGGAGCCAGAAGAAGTGTTTTTACAAATAGGAGATGCTCCCGGATGACAACCCTCCTCAAACCCTGATGGAGTAAAGATTGAGCATCGCTTATGCTAAAAAAAGATAGGCAGCCTTAACTGAACGGTATTGCAATATACTGGTCTTTAGTTACTTTCCCTGTTGAATAAATCTTCATTAGGATTACTGACGGCTAAAAACTTCAGAAGCAGCAACTCTGTTTGACAGCCTGTCTTTTGACATTGTTGATACTTGTGTAGCATAATGGCTTTTTTTCGATATTTTAGCAAACGACAATGAGTAAATTGAACAGCGTTTTGAACCCTTCACTGGTTACTGAACCTCCCAGTAATCGTTTTTATCGCACCGTTTGGCGATGGCATTTCTATGCAGGCTTGTTTGTTATTCCTTTCATGCTGATTTTGTCAATCACAGGCATCATTTACCTGTTTAAACCGCAATTAGATGCTGCGATGTATCACCAGAATATGTTTGTGCAGCCTGCGGATGTGGTGATGCCTTATACTCAACAGGTGGCAGTTGTTCAACGAACTTATCCTGATGCCAAAGTAACAAAATTTACGCCGAGCGTTGCGTCTAATCGTAGTGCTGAAGTGACGATCGCGACTAAAGATGAAAGAACACTAGCCGTTTTCGTGAATCCTTATACGGCTAAGATTTTAGGCGATCGCGATGAAAATAATAATCTCCAAGCGATCGCACGCAAGATTCACGGCGAACTGATGATCGGAAAATTGGGAGATTATTTAGTAGAGCTTGCTTCCTGTTGGGGACTGATTTTGCTAATTACCGGATTATATTTATGGTTGCCTCGCGGCAAAGTAAATTTTTTAGGAACATTAATTCCGCGTGTGTGGAGCCAGAACAAGCGGGTATTTTGGCGGGACTTACACGCCGTTTCGGGATTTTATGGCGTATTGCTAATTGGCTTTCTCATCATTAGCGGACTACCCTGGACAGGTTTTTGGGGAGATACCTTCGCTCGTTTGTCGAGTCACTATCCTGCACAAATGTGGGATAACGTGCCTCAATCTACAACACTCACAGGCTCACTCAATCAACAGGGCAATCTAATTGTGCCTTGGGCAGTAGAGCAATTACCAATTCCCAAATCTAGTAAGCTTGGAGAGGAGCATCATTCAGGACACAACGAAATTATCAGGGGAACTCCTGCTGGTACGTCCGTAAATCTAGATTCTGTTGTAACTTTAGCCCAAGCAAAAGGCGCACCCCCTGGATTTAGTGTTAGTTTTCCAGAATCCCAAACGGGTGTGTACACGGTTTCGGCATTTCCCAATAATCCGGCGCAAGAAGTCACTCTGCACATCGATCGATACAGTGGCAAAGTGTTAGCAGATGTGCGGTGGAAGGATTACGGGCTAATACCCAAAGCCGTAGAAATGGGAATTTCCATTCACATGGGCAAATATTTTGGATTGAGCAATCAACTGCTGATGTTGTTTGCAGCGTTAATTGTGATTGTGCTTTCAGTCAGTGGTGCGGTGATGTGGTGGCAGCGTCGTCCCAAAGGGACGGGTTGGCTCGGTGCGCCTGCAATGCCCACCCATGTTCAGGGATGGAAAGTGCCACTCGCAATCGTTGCTGTTTTAGGGATTGCCTTCCCGCTTGTAGGACTTTCACTCGTCACCGTTCTGCTGTTGGATTATTTCGTGTTGGCTCGTATTCCTGCCCTCAAGCGCATTTTCAGTTAAAAGTGGGAGGGTGACAAAGAGCTCTAGGAACTAGACCGAATCAGTGCGTAGGTTGGGCCGCGAGGGAAGGAACCCTCCGTTTCACTCCGCCCAACATTTTCGCTACAATTTTCCTTAAGGAATGAGAATTAAATAACTTGCATTTTTTGTAGGTTGGGCCCGTGGAACGAACCCTCCGTTTCACTCCGCCCAACAATCAAGAGCGGCTACCCGCTGAACCCTACCCGTCCGCGTCGGCTTAGGTTCGTCAGCACCGGGGCGGCGGAACAGCGGCAAACCGATCAAGCGGCCGCCAACAGACCAAAGAAGCATCAACACTCCGCAGACTAAGTAGGAAATCCCTACAAGTTGGCCGATGTAATATTCATAGACAATGTATATACCTCCGCCAAGTACCCCAACGGACAGCAGTCCCACCAGCCATAGGAACAGGAAATTGAAGGGCATGAACGGCATAAGCTGAAACCTTGGGTAGGATTTTGGTTGCGGATTCAAACAGAATCATACTCAGGTTAGGCCACAGTCGGCAAGGGGTAAGTTAAGCTCTTAATTTGTGCGCTGGTAGAATTTATTTTATTGATTTGCCGAAGTAATGACAGGATGACTCAAAATGCCCGAACCCAAAATATCGAGTTCATCGCCAAATGCCAGAGATTCTGTCACGGTGGAGTTAGTTGAGTTTTTATCTTACCTTCGCAGTCTAGATATTAATATTTTTATTGAGGGCGAGATCCTGCGCTGCAACGCTCCTGAAGGAATTATTACACCCGAACTGCGCGCCGAAATTTCTCAGAAAAAAGCCGAAATAATTTCATTTTTAAAAGCAGCTAATCGTACTTCTAGTTTCACTCCTACACCGATTATTCCTGTGGGGCGGGACGGAAATCAACCGCTTTCCTTTGCACAGCAGCGCTTGTGGTTTCTCGACCAATTAGTCCCGAACAATCCTTTTTATAATGTTCCCGCAGCCTTGCGTTTGACAGGTTCGCTCAATTTCCCGGCGCTGCAACAAACCTTCAATGAAATTGTGCGCCGCCACGAAGCTTTACGCACGACTTTAGCAGTAGTTTCGGGCCAACCTGTTCAGAGAATAGCTGCGGCTTTCCACCTCCCGATTAATGTAGTGGACTTGCGAAATTTGCCAAAGGAATCTCGACAAAATGAAGCAAACAGGCTCACCGCCCAAGAAGCTCAACACTCTTTCAATTTGTCCAAGGACTTGTTGCTGCGAGTCACATTATTGCAGTTAGATGAGGCCGAATATTTACTAATGCTGAACATGCACCACATTGTCTCCGATGGTTGGTCTATCGGAGTGCTAATTCAGGAATTAGGCGCGCTTTACACGGCATTTGCTAGCGAAAAACCTTCGCCTTTACCGGCTTTGTCGATCCAGTATGCTGATTTTGCAAAATGGCAGCGCGAATGGCTGCAAGGGGAAGTTTTAGAAACGCAGCTTGCTTACTGGAGACAGCAGTTAAACGGCCTTTCTATGCTAAATTTGCCTGCGGATCGACCCAGGCCAGCAATTCAAAGTTACCGAGGCAAAAGGCAATTTTTGCAACTGCCAAAACAACTGAGCGAGGCTTTAGAAACGTTGAGCCAGCGCGAAGGAGTGACGCTGTTTATGACTATGCTGGCAGCTTTTAAAACGTTGCTTTACCATTACGCGCAGCAAGAAGATATTGTTGTAGGTTCGCCGATCGCCAATCGCAACCGCAGTGAAATTGAAGCATTAATCGGTTTTTTTGTCAACAGTTTGGTGCTGCGTACAGATTTGTCGGGAAATCCAACTTTTCGGGAACTTTTAAACCGAGTCAAAGAGGTAGCATTAGGAGCTTACGCTCACCAAGATTTGCCGTTTGAGAAGTTAGTAGAAGAACTGCACCCCGATCGCGCGTTGAACCAAAATCCGTTATTTCAGGTGGCGTTTGCGCTGCAAAACGCGCCGGGGAATCGGTTAGAATTGCCAGAATTAACACTCAGCCCGCAGCAGTTAGATGTGGGTACAGCGCGGTTTGATTTGGAGTTTCATTTGTGGGAGCGATCGCCCAACAGTTCGGGAAGCAACCAATCGCCCAGCAATAAGCTGTGGGTTGATAGCTCGGAGGGTATCAGCGGCATGGTTATTTACAGCGCCGATTTATTTGATGAAGCTACGATTACCCGCATGATCGGGCATTTTCAAACTCTGTTAGAAAGCATTGTGACAAATCCCGAGCAGCGCATTGCCAACTTGCAATATTTGAGCGCCCAAGAGCGCGATCGTTTGTTAGTTGAATGCAACAATACTCAGGCAGATTATCCGCAAAATTTGTGCATCCATCAGCTATTTGAAATGCAGGCGGATCGGACACCGGAGGCGGTGGCGCTGGTATTTGGAGAGGAGCAATTCACCTACCAGCAGCTAAATCTCCGCAGCAACCAACTAGCACGTTATTTGCAAAAAATGGGGGTTGGGGCGGAAGTTTTAGTAGGGCTTTGCTGCGGGCGATCGCTCGATGTGATCGTGGGGATGTTGGGTATCCTGAAAGCGGGAGGAGCTTACTTAATTTTAGATCCGAGCTATCCTGCTGAGCGATCGAGCTTTATGCTAAAAGATGCTCAATTATCTGTTGTGTTAACTCAGCAGCAATGGGTAGAGAAATTGCGCTCGCCCAATTTACAGATAGTTTGTTTAGACACTGACTGGGAGATGATTTCCCAAGAAATCGCCGACAATCCCACCAGCGCAGCCACAGCCGAAAATCTGGTTTACGCGATTTACACCTCCGGCTCCACGGGAAAGCCGAAAGGAGTTGAAATTGAGCACGGGAGCTTGTTAAATCTCGTTTTTTGGCATCAAAGAGAGTTTGGGGTGTCAGCGGGCGATCGAGCAACGCAAATTGCTGCGATCGGCTTTGATGCTTGCGGGTGGGAAATTTGGCCTTATCTCGCAGCCGGAGCTAGCATCTACTTTCCAGAAGATGACATGAGGCGAGATCCTGAAAAACTGCAAAACTGGTTAGTATCAAAAGCAATAACAATTAGCTTTTTACCAACACCTTTAGCCGAAAAACTTTTGCGATTAGATTGGCCTCAAAATACAGCGTTGCGAATCTTGCTCGCAGGCGGCGAAAAACTGCAACAACATCCTTTAAAATCCCATCCATTTAAGCTAGTAAATAATTACGGCCCAACCGAGAACACCGTCGTCACAACTTCCGGTTATATTCCTGTAACAGAGCAAACAGACATCGCCCCGACAATTGGCCGCCCCATTGCTAACACTCAAATCTACATATTAGACAAATATTTGCAGCCCGTACCAATGGGGGTTGTTGGCGAATTGTACATCGGCGGAAACGGACTCGCTCGCGGCTACCTCAACCGCCCAGATTTAACCGCACAAAGCTTTATTGTCAATCCTTTTAAACCAAATTCAGGAGAGCGAATTTACAAAACCGGCGACTTAGTGCGCTACAGAGGCGATCGCAACCTTGAATTTTTGGGACGCATTGACGAACAAGTAAAAATTCGCGGTTTTCGCATCGAATTAGGAGAAATCGAGACACTATTAACTCAAGATCCGGCCCTGCAGCAAACTGTAGTAACAACTTCGGAAGATGGACAGGGAGATAAACGTTTAGTAGCTTATATTGCCCTGAATGCAGAATATAGCGTTGCCCGCGAAAAAAACCAAATAATGCAATTGCAGGACGAACAGGTCTTGCAGTGGCAAATGCTCTACAATGAAACTTACAATCAACCTGCATTTGACTCAGATCCAACCTTTAATATTGTCGGCTGGAATAGCAGCTATACTAATCAGCCAATCCCAGCAGAACAAATGCGCGACTGGGCGAACAATCAAGCCGCCCAAATTTTAGCTTTGCAGCCCAGCCGAGTGTTAGAAATTGGCTGCGGCACGGGTTTGTTGCTGTTCCAAATTGCCTCTCGCTGCACTCAATATTGCGGAACAGACTTTTCACCTATTTCGCTCAACTATATTCAGCAGCACTTGGCAAAGCAACAGTTAGCTAATGTAACGCTGCTTCAGAAAATGGCGACAGACTTTGAAGGAGTAGAGACAGCAGCTTTTGACGCGGTGATTCTCAACTCAGTCGTGCAATATTTCCCGAATATCGACTATCTCGTGCAGGTGCTAGAAGGTGCGGTGAAAGCAACTGCTCCCGGCGGCTTTATATTCATCGGAGATGTCCGCAGCTTGCCGTTGCTGGCAGCTTTTCACGCTTCGGTACAACTGTATCAAGCCGAACCTTCTCTCGCGGGCGAACAGTTGCAGCAGCGAGTACAAATGCAAATTTTTCAAGAAACAGAGTTAGTTATTGAACCCGATTTTTTTAGCGCATTAAAGCACCGCTTTCCGCAGATTTGCGGCGTAGAGATTCAATTAATTCGCGGTAGTTATCACAATGAGTTAACTGATTTTCGGTACAATGCTATTCTGCATATTGCGTCTGAAAGCGAACTCCCAAAATCCCTTGACGAACGGGAGTTGCGGGGAGAAAAATTGCTGGATTGGTCGGCTGAAAATCATAATTTGACTGTTACCAACGTACAACAAATA
The DNA here is from genome assembly GCF_036705055.1 of Microcoleus sp. CZ3-B2. Classification (NCBI taxonomy): domain Bacteria; kingdom Bacillati; phylum Cyanobacteriota; class Cyanophyceae; order Oscillatoriales; family Microcoleaceae; genus Microcoleus; species Microcoleus sp. CZ3-B2. The sequence continues at coordinate 106,673 of NZ_JAUBTN010000009.1, forward strand.
TTACGGGAAACTCAACTCGATCTTTTAAGAATTGCGAATGTCTCTAATGCGCGGGTAACGGCCGCAGTTAAGGCGGCAGAATTGCTGTCTGTTGTCGATAAATTTACCACAGCAGGTCAATTGCAGAAAGCCGTGGATAAACTTGATGATTTAGGAGTAGATCCTGAAGCGTGGTATGCTTTGGAAGTTCCATATAATGTTAATATTAGTTGGTCTAATTCCGACAGTCAAGGGCGCTACGATGTAGTGTTTTTGCGGGGCGAAACTAGAGATTTTGTGCGAGAAACCCGAAGCGATAACTTGCGTCCTTGGCGCTCTTATGCTAACAATCCCTTACAAGCTAAAGCAGCGCGTAAATTAGTACCACAGTTGCAGGCTTATCTAGCAGAAAAACTGCCGGAATATATGGTTCCGTCGGCTTTTGTGGTGCTGGAGTCGCTACCTGTGACGGCTAACGGAAAGGTCGATCGCCTCGCTTTGCCCGCACCGGAGCCAATTAAGTTAGAATGGGCTGGCAGTTATGTTGCGCCTCATACTTCTGTTGAGGAAGTTTTAGTGAAAATTTGGGTTGAGGTTTTGGGGATAAAGCGAGTGGGTATCCGGGACAATTTCTTTGAATTAGGAGGCCATTCGCTGCTGGCGACTCAGCTTGTTTCTAGAGTGCGAGATGCTTTCGCGGTAGAGTTGCCTTTGCGAAGCGTTTTTGAAGCGCCGACAATCGGAGAATTGTCTAAGATTGTGGAGAGTTTAAAAGAGAGCAAGGTTAATATTAAAGCTCCGGCTTTAGTGGCTATTTCTCGCGAAAGTCGGCGGATGAAGCTATCATCTTTTAATCGAGAAAGTAAATAAAAATTAAGGCGGTTGAACGGGTGCAATTTCGATAAATATGCAGCAAGAAACAGAAGTTTTCGTCTTCCCCGCATCCTTTGCTCAGCAGCGGCTTTGGTTCCTCAATCAATTAGCACCGGGCAATCCTTTCTACAATGTCTCAACAGCGCTCCGCTTAACAGGTTTTCTCAACTTAATATCCTTAGAGCAAACCTTCAACGAAATTGTGCAGAGGCACGAAACTTTACGCACTACTTTTACGCTTTTGGAAGGGGAACTCGTACAAATTATTGCTCCCATTTTAACAGTACCCCTCCCCACAATCGACTTACAAAATCTCTCGCCAACTCAGCAAGAAACCGCAGCGCTGCAACTCGCAACCGATGCAGCGCAATGCCCTTTCGATTTAGCCGCCGGGCCGTTATTTAAAGTAACGCTGCTACAACTGGGTGAAACCGAACATATATTGTTGCTGAATTTACATCATATTGTGGCTGATGGTTGGTCGATTGGAGTGCTAATTCGAGAGCTGGGAACGCTCTACACGGCATTTGTAAAAAACGGGATTTCGCACTTACCAGGACTGCCCGTGCAGTACGCCGACTTTGCAGAATGGCAGCACGAATGGTTGCAGGGCGAAGTATTAGAAACCCAGTTAGATTATTGGCGCGAGCAGTTAAACGGAATTACCACACTCAATCTACCAACAGACAGACAAAGGCCGGCGGTTCCATCCTACCGAGGTGCTAAACATTTTATAACACTATCACCTGCTTTGAGCGAGCAGCTAAAGTTATTTAGCCAGCAAGAAAGCGCGACTTTATTTATCACTCTACTAGCCGCTTTTCAAACTTTGCTGTACCGCTATACAGGACAAGTAGATATTGCAGTAGGAACGCCGATCGCCAATCGCAACCTGAGCAAAATAGAAGCATTAATCGGTTTTTTTGTCAACAGTTTAGTGCTGCGTGCAGATTTGTCGGGAAATCCAACTTTTCGGGAACTATTGCATCGGGTAAAAAACGTCGCAATGGCAGCCTACGCCCACCAAGATTTGCCCTTCGAGAAGTTGGTTGAGGAATTGCACCCCGATCGCGAATTGAGCCGCAACCCCCTATTTCAACTTAGTTTCAGCCTGCAAAACACTCCTGTAGCAGCGCTAGAATTGCCGGGAATCACTTTGGGGGCGATAGACTTTGACAGCGGAACCGCCAAGCTCGACTTAGAGTGCAACTTGTGGGAAGATGCAGGAAGTATTCAAGGGCAATTTGTCTACAGCACAGATTTATTCGATCGCGCCACAATTGCGCGCATGGCGGGACATTTCCAAAGGCTGCTCGAAGCCATTGTTGCCAATCCCAAACAGCACCTCAGCGACTTGGCTTTGCTGACAGCGCCAGAATACCAGCAATTATTAATCGATTGGAATGACACTCAGAGAGATTATCCGCAAAACCAGTGTTTCCACCAGCTATTTGAAGAGCGAGTCGAGCTCGCGCCCGATGCTATCGCCGCCGTCTTTGAAAACCAGCAGTTAACCTACCGCCAACTCAACAGCAAAGCCAACCAACTTGCACGTTACTTGCAGCAATTGGGAGCCAAACCGGAAGTTTTAATAGGCCTTTGTGTAGAACGTTCCTTAGAGGCGATCGTCGGATTGCTAGGCATTATCAAAGCAGGCGCAGCCTACCTACCTTTAGATCCAATTTATCCTCAAGAGCGCCTTAACTTCATGTTAGAAGATGCTCAGATGTCGATTTTGGTAACTCAGCAGCACTTAGCCAAAAACTTGACGCAGCCGGAAAATTACGGAGTTTTTTCAGTAGTGTGTTTGGACTCCGACAGAGAAAATATCGCCCGACAAAGCCCAGCCAAATTAACTACAAATATTATACCAGAAAACCTAGCCTACGTCATTTACACATCGGGTTCAACCGGAAAACCTAAAGGCGTTTTAATCGAACATCGCGGACTCTACAACTTAGTAAAAGCTCAAATAGAAGCTTTTCAAATAAGCTCAAATCACCGCATTTTGCAATTTGCATCCCTGAGTTTTGATGCCTCAATCTTTGAGATTGTCATGGCCTTGGGAACCGGCTCAACACTTTACTCAGCCAAGAAAGAATCTTTGTTGCCCGGACAAACATTAATCCAATTTTTGCAGGACAATGCTATTACCCACGCTACCCTCCCGCCCTCGCTGCTAGCAGTCCTTCCAAACGCCGAACTTCCCGCACTGCAAACAATCATCTGTGCGGGCGAATCCTGTTCCCCGGATATTGTAAAACGCTGGGCTTCTGGGCGCAGATTTTTTAACGCTTACGGCCCTACAGAAGCGACAGTCTGGTCGAGTTTTGCCGAAATTGGCGATAGCAAAAAAACGCCCATCGGCCGCCCAATAGCTAATACTCAACTCTATATTTTAGATAAAAATTTACAGCCTGTACCCGTTGGAATTCCAGGTGAATTGTACATCGGTGGCAGCGGATTGGCGCGAGGCTACCTGAACCGCCCCGAATTAACCGCCCAGCGATTTATTGCTAATCCGTTTAGCGAGAAAGCGGAAGAACGAATTTACAAAACAGGTGACTTAGCTCGCTATTTTCCCGACGGCAATATTGAGTTTTTAGGCCGCACTGACGAACAGGTAAAAATTCGCGGTTATCGAATAGAATTGGGAGAAATTGAAGCGCTGCTGCTTCAGCATCCCGCAGTCAAAGAAACAGCGGTGGTGGCTGAAGATGATTTGTCTGGAAACAAGCGCCTAGTTGCTTATGTCGTTCCCAATCAAAATCAGACGCTTAATCCCTTGGAAATGCGGAATTTCCTCAAACAACAACTGCCCAATTACATGATTCCCAGTGCTTTTGTGGCGATCGACTTTCTGCCCCTAACTCCCAATGGCAAAATCGATCGCAACCGCCTAATATCGCCGGAGAATCTCATTAGCAATTCAACAGGTAAAAGCTGCATTGCACCTCGCACGCCAACCGAGTCAACCCTCGCCCAAATTTGGTCAAAAATCCTTAACACAGAGCCTGTTGGCATTGGCGACAACTTCTTCGATTTGGGTGGAGATTCCCTGCTCGCAATCCGCCTCATTAATGAGATTAACCAGCAATTTGAGCGCGAGTTGTCGCTGTCTGCTATTTTTTTAAATCCGACAATTGAAGGTTTAGCAGATTCGCTAGATTCAGGAACAAATTCTGAGGAATGGTCGCCGTTAGTAGCAATTAAGCCTGGCGGTAAAAATCCGCCTTTTTTCTGCGTTCATCCCATCTTTGGCGTGGTATTTCCTTATGTCGAGTTAGCCTTTGGGCTAGGAGAAAATCAACCGTTTTACGGGCTGCAACCCAAAGGAATTGACGGCGAAAGTTCTCCGTTAACTAGCATTGAAGACATGGCGGCTGACTACATCGCAGCTTTGCGTACCGTTCAACCAAAAGGGCCTTATTTTTTAGGAGGTTGGTCTTTTGGTGGTTTGGTGGCTTTTGAGATGGCTCAACAGTTGCTCGCGGCGGGTGATGAAGTGGCTTTGCTTGCTGTGCTGGATACTTTAGCGCCGGTTTCTGCTAACAAACCTTCTTTTTGGGACGGTTGCAAGTTTATTCTGACTACTGTTTCGCGCTCTATCTGGCCTTTTGTGGTCGATTATTTTCGCTTGGTGGCTGCTGCGGAAAATGTGCAAGTTGGCGGAATTGCTGCCAGGTTTCCTAAATTAAATAAAATGCTTAATTGGGTAACTAAGTTTTGGTATGGCTGGAATTGGAAACAGGCTGTTATGGTTAGTATCTTATCTCAGGAGTCCAAACAAAAAAGCTGGCGCGAGCTGGCAATTCCTTCGATGTTTACTGTATTTCAGGCTAACAGTCAAGCAACTCTCAGCTATGTACCGAAAATTTATCCGCACCGAATTACTTTGTTTAGATCCGGGGAAAAGCTAAGCATGAGTCATCAAGATCCAACTCTTGGCTGGAGCGATTTAACGGCGGCACAAGTAGAGGTGATTCGAGTTCCTGGCAATCACCTTACTATGTTGAGAAAGCCCTGTGTTGAGGTGCTGGCCAGACAGCTAAACCTTTGCTTGAAGCAGAAATTAAGTGATTGAGCGGCCGTTGGGCGCGATCGATCGAATTGCGTTCATCTGGCTAAAATCCATTGGGCGATGCTAAAAATGCTAGCACCCAAAGCGGCTGCGATCGGAATTGTCACCAGCCAAGCCGAACCAATTGACAGCAAAGTTTCCCAGCGTACTGTTTTCCAAGCTTTGACAAGTCCAACTCCGACAACTGCACCGACTAAAGCGTGGGATGTGGAAACTGGCAAACCGAAGCGGGATGCTAGCAAGACTGTGGTGGCTGTGGCTAATTCCGCGCAAAATCCGCCGCTGGGTTGGAGTTGGATGATCTTTTCGCCGACTGTGGCAATTACATTTTTGCCCCAGAGGGTTAAACCGATGACTATTCCTGCGCCTCCGACGACTAAAATCCACAGTGGTACGCTGAAATCCTCTGAGGGAAAGGAACCTGTGCGCCGGATGTAGGCGATCGCAGCTAGGGGAGCAACTGCATTTCCTACGTCGTTGGAACCGTGGGAAAATGCTACAAAACAGGCGCTCAAGACTTGAAATCTCGCCATTTGTTGCTCGATGGGAGAGTGGCGGGGAGGGGGAGAGGGGGAGAGGGGGAGAGTGGGAGATTGGGAAAATATTCCCTCTTTCTTATTCCTTGCATCCGTTACATCCGTTACATCCGTTACAAAAGAAGCGGACGTACCTTCTTCCTTCTCAACTGATTCTAATTTGTTCCAGCTATTGAGTGTCAGGCCGATCGCAGCTATTGCCCCGATGCCAATGACAATATCGTGAATTGGAAGATTCCAGCCAAATCGATCGTGCGCGGCGGCGATCGCCCCTGTCTGCACCAAAGCGACATCCACAATAGACGGCAGTACAATTATGCCAAATACGCTCAGCATTCCTGCACTCAGCCAAGGTATCCACTCGCGCAGTTGAAATAGAGGATCTGGCCGATCGAGAATCGAATACTTCACCACACAGTAAAATAGTGCGGCTAAAGCACCGCTGGCAAAAGGTGTCGCCACCCAAGTTAGGGAGATGGTGCCGATGGTTCGCCAATCAACCGCATTAATTCCGGCTGCAACACAGCTAAAACCCGCGATCGCACCTACCACCGCATGAGATGAAGAAACCGGCAAACCTCGACTCGTAGCGATTTGCAGCCACAACCCGCAAGCTATCAGCACTGACACCATCCCGACTAAAAATACCTGCGGCCGGGCAGAAAACACATCTACATTGACAACTCCTGTTGCCAGAGTTTCGGAAACTCCTTGCCCGAACAGCACTGCGCCGGAAAACTCCAGTATGCCTGCAACAATTATTGCTTGCCGCAGCGTTAGCGCTTTCGAGCCTACGGATGTCCCCATCGAGTTAGCGACATCGTTTGCTCCCAAGTTGGCGGCGACGTACAAAGCCAGTACAGCCAGCGCCGCCAGTTGCAGAAATACGAGCTCTGAGCTATTTAACATTGCATTTTTTTGTCATAAAACTGGCAGTTCGATATATGATAAGGGATTGTGAGTTTTGGTAAATCCCATGAAAGGCGCAGAAATAATCCGTTCTATCGAAACGGAAGAAATCAATAGAGTCAAGCAAGAACTAAATAAACAACTCCCCCAAATTTACGTGGGCGACACAGTGCGCGTCGGCGTGAAAATTAAAGAGGGTTCTAAAGAACGGGTTCAGCCCTACGAAGGGACTGTGATTGCTATGCGAAACGGCGGCATTAATGAAACAATCACCGTGCGCCGCGTGCTTCAGGGCGTGGGTGTGGAACGGGTGTTTATGATTCACTCGCCCCGCATCGCTACGATCCAAGTCATGCGCCGCGGGAAAGTCCGCAGAGCCAAACTTTACTACCTGCGCGATCGCGTGGGCAAGGCAACTCGGGTCAAACAGCGGTTCGATCGCTCTCTGTAGGAATGCACCAAGCTTTCCTTTTGTTCATGGAAAATGGGAAATTGAAAAATTTCAAAAAAAAGTTTCCCATTTCCGAGCGCACTGTGTTAAAATAGAAATCTAGAGGTTAAGCGAGTTTCAGCAACCTCACCTGTGCGCTCTTAGTTCAGTTGGTAGAACGCAGGTCTCCAAAACCTGATGTCGGGGGTTCAAGTCCTCCAGGGCGCGCTGAATCACCAAACTTGAAATTCTGCCCGAAAGCGCCCGGATTATTGGCTGGAAACAGCCAAAACCGCAAGTTTTCGGGTAGAATTAATTTTTGTGGGCGGTTCGCAAAAAATGCCATCAACAAATGCTCGGTGTGGTCTCTCGATCGCCCTTAGGAGCGATCGGCACTTATACCGTTGATGGATTTAGCTTGTAAAAAAGTGCAGGCGAAAGGATTTGAAATTTTGGACTTGGGCGTAAGTGGTTAGTGTCAAAAAATCAAAGAGCCGCGAGCCACTCACACAATCTAAAATCTAAAATCTCAAATCGCAAGGGGGATTCGATCGTGGCGAAAAAAGACGAAGCTCAAGAAACTCAAGAGATCGCGGCGTCTGGGTTTGATCCTGTGGGTTTTTTAAAAGACACTAGAGAAGAGCTCGACAAAGTGGTGTGGCCTAGCCGCCAGCAGCTAATTAGCGAGTCTTTGGCCGTGCTTTTGATGGTAATCCTTTCAGCAAGCCTGATCTATTTGGTGGATAACTTCTTTAACTGGGGCGCAGGAAAGGTGTTTGGGCCATGACTTTTGCATCAGAAGAATCTGATTATTCCACAGAAGCGACGGGACAAGCTTCATCGGCAGATGTGCCGGAAATTGATGCTCGCTGGTATGCTGTTCAAGTTGCCTCTGGCTGCGAAAAGCGGGTGAAGGCTAACTTGGATCAGCGGATTCAAACCTTGGATGTTGCCGATCGCATCGTTCAAGTAGAAATTCCGCAAACTCCGGCGATCAAAGTCGGTAAAGACGGTTCCAGGCGGCAGTCCGATGAAAAAATCTTCCCCGGCTACGTACTCATCCGTATGTTTATGGACGAAGATACGTGGCAGGTGATCAAAAATACCCCGAATGTAATTAATTTTGTCGGGGCAGAGCAGAAACGCCGCTACGGGCGCGGCAGAGGTCACGTCAAACCGCTACCTCTGAGTCATTCGGAAGTAGAACGGATCTTCAGAAACGCTCAGGAATCAGAACCAGTTGTCAAAGTATCGATGGCGACAGGAGACCACGTTGTGGTACTTTCCGGGCCGTTTAAGGATTTTGAAGGTGACGTGATTGAAGTGAGCCCGGAACGGAACAAGCTCAAAGTTTTACTCTCGATTTTTGGGCGCGATACGCCTGTAGAATTGGAGTTCAATCAGGTTCAGAAACAGAACTAACTAATGGCAAAGAAAGTTGTTGCAGTAATTAAGTTGGCGATTACGGCGGGAAAAGCCAACCCAGCTCCTCCGATCGGCCCAGCTTTGGGTCAGCACGGCGTCAATATTATGATGTTTTGCAAGGAGTACAATGCTAGAACCGCAGACCAAGCTGGTCTTGTGGTTCCGGTAGAAATTTCGGTTTTTGAAGACCGCAGTTTTACGTTTATTCTCAAAACCCCCCCGGCTTCGGTTTTGATTCAAAAAGCTGCTGGCATTGCTAAGGGTTCGGGTGAACCTAACCGCAAGCAAGTAGGGACAATTACACAGGCTCAGTTGCGAGAAATCGCTGAAACCAAAATGCCTGACCTCAATGCTAATGATGTTGAAGCAGCAATGAAAATTGTGGCGGGAACAGCTAAAAACATGGGCGTGGCGATCGCGGATTGAAGTCAGTTGACAGTTGGCAGTTGTCAGTTGACAGTTGACAGTTGGCAGTAATTCCTGATTTTAAAGCTGAAATCTTCAAGCTCAAATCGCAAATCCTAAAGTCGATTCAGGGGGAGAAGCAAAGCTTCGCTAGGAATCGCAAATGTTTTAGATTTGAAATAAGCCAAATGGTTCAATCGCAAATCTAAAATCTCAAATCCAAAATCGACTGACCCCAGGAGATAACAATGGCAAAGAAAGTATCGCGAAGACTGCAAGAACTTCAAAAGAAAGTAGAAGATAGACCCTACGAACCGCTGGAAGCTCTGCAACTTTTGAAAGAAACAGCAACCGCTAAGTTTGGCGAAGCTGCTGAAGCTCACATCCGTTTGGGAATTGACCCGAAATATGCTGACCAACAGTTGCGGACAACTGTATCGCTGCCAAAAGGCACTGGTCAAGTAGTCAGAATTGCGGTGATTGCTAAGGGCGAAAAAGTTAAAGAAGCTCTGAATGCCGGCGCGGATCTTGCTGGTTCCGAAGAGTTGATCGAAGATATTCAGAAGGGCATGATGGACTTCGATTGTCTGATTGCTACCCCTGACGTGATGCCGTTGGTGGCAAAATTGGGCCGATTGTTGGGGCCGCGCGGTTTGATGCCTTCTCCGAAAGGTGGCACGGTGACGACTGACATTGCTCAGGCCATCAACGAGTTTAAAGGTGGTAAACTAGAATTTCGTGCCGATCGCACAGGCATCGTTCATGTTATGTTTGGCAAGGCAGCTTTCTCAGCGGAAGATTTGCTGGTCAACCTTCATGCTTTGCAAGAAACTGTTGACCGCAACCGTCCTTCGGGCGCGAAAGGTCGCTACTGGCGGAGTTTGTACATATCCGCAACAATGGGCCCATCGATAGAAGTCGATATCAGTGCCCTGCGCGATACCAAACTTGATGCTGCTTAGAAAGAATTAAGCAGAAGGCAGAAGTAAAAGACAGCTTCGGTTGTTTGTATAAATCTCTCACGAGATTTGCATTATACCCTTGCTAATGTCTGCCTTCTGATGGTAGCCTAATCAAAAATCCATAAGCCCAAGACCGCAGGTGCCGAGCGCTTAATTTCCTGCCGAGGCTGAAGAAATAAAAACTCAAGAAAATAAATTAAAAAGTTCTATCTTTTAATTCCTAATTCTTAATTTTTAATTCTCTGCCCCGGCTATAAGGTTGGGGTTTTTGATTGGCAGTTTGAGATCCTAAAAGGAGGTGAAATAAGTATGGGCAAAAGTTTAGCAGTAAAAAATGAGATTATTGCAGACCTCAAGCAAACCTTGAGCGAATCTCAATTGGTAATCGCGATCGACTACAAAGGCTTAACTGTTGCTGAAATCACAGATTTGCGGCGGCGCTTGCGTCCGAAAGGCAGCAGTTGCCAAGTGGCCAAGAACACGCTAATGCACATTGCTGTTGAAGGCAATGAAACATGGCAGCCGATGCAGGAATTGCTGACAGGTACGTCAGCGTTTATGTTCGTGCAAGAAGATATTGGCGGCGCGATTAAAGCTTACCAAGAATTCCAAAAAGCTTCCAAGAAGACTGAACTTCGCGGCGGCGTGATGGAAGGACGGGTACTGAAAGAAGCTGATATTAAAGCATTAGCCGATCTGCCGTCGAAAGAACAACTCATGGCTCAAATTGCTGGCGCAATCAACGGCGTCGCAACCAAGTTGGCTGTGGGTATCAATCAAGTTCCTACTTCGATCGCGCGCGGTCTCAAAGCTTATGCTGAAAAAGACGGCGATGCAGCAGAAGCACCAGCAGAAGCAGAAGCACAACCTGAAGCAGAAAGCGTATCTGCTTAGTCATTAGTCATTAGTCATTAGTCATCAGTCATTAGTGTTAATCCACAGGCTGAAGACTGGAGACGACAAACTAATGATGGAGGAGCAATCCCAAATCCCAAATCCCAAATCTACAATCGAACTAGGAGTTTAACGAATGTCTACTGCAACCGACGAAATCTTGGAAAAATTGAAGACTCTGACTTTGCTCGAAGCTTCTGAATTGGTCAAGCAAATTGAAGAAGCTTTCGGCGTCAGCGCTGCTGCTCCTGTAGGCGGCATGATGATGATGGGCGGCGGCGCAGCAGCCCCCGCTGAAGCAGTAGAAGAGCAAACTGAATTTACTGTCATGCTGGAAGAAGTTCCTGCTGACAAGAAAATCGCTATTCTGAAGGAAGTCCGCGCAATTACCGGTTTGGGTCTGAAGGAAGCGAAAGACTTGGTAGAAGCCGCACCGAAAGCAGTTAAGGAAGCTATTGCTAAGGAAGCTGCTGAAGAAATGAAGAAACAGCTTGAAGCTGTGGGCGCAAAGATTTCTATCAAGTAGTCAGAGAATGTAGTTGATATCAATTCCGGTGACACCGGGATGATTGTTAACTGTTAACTGTTAACTGTTGACTGTTGACTGTTAACTGTTAACTATTCCCTAAAATTAATCGCGCGATATTTACATCTCTCGCGCGATTAATTATTTTTTGCGTAGGGAAACGGCATTGCCGTGTCCTCTTTCACCAGGGCGATTAATTATTTTTTGCGCTAGGGAAACTGCAAGGCCGTGTTTTCTTAGATTTTAGAGGCGGCTTCCATTTGTCGCACTACTGTTAAAGCAGAATAGGAAACACCGGCGGTTCCTTCTCCGGGATGGGTGGAGTCGCCGACTAACCACAGGTTTTTAATCGGTGTGCGGTTGGCAAATCCGAAGGGGCCGAAGGTTGGTATTCGCTGGCCGATGCCGCCTACAACACCTCTATCGCGCGCCGTGTAGCGGGCAAAGGTGCGGGGTGTGGCTGATTCTTGGTGTACAATTTTTTCGGGTGTCAAATCGAAATATTCGCTCAAACGGCCGATCGCCCCTGCGGTATATTTTTGCTTCAATCCTTCATAATCAGCGGAATTCCACCACATTCGAGTATCAGTAAAAGACGAAGCGATAATTGTCGCCATTCCCTTCGGTGCTCGCCCATCACCCGGATGGCTGACTGAAACAAATAATGAATTATTCTCCCCAATCTCGCCGTCGTAATCGTAGAGAAACTGAAGGTGGGGCGGACAATTTGCCGGAATTGTACTTTCATGCACTCCCAAATATATCACAAATGCGCCGGATGCGGGCGGCAGTTTATCGACTCGATATTTGTAGCCTGCCATTTGAGTTGGCAGTTGATTTGTTGTGCCTGAATTATCTGTTAAAGTTTCTAAAATAGGCTCGCTTGACAATAATTTTACTAGATTTTGGGCGGTGACGTTGGCAACAATGCGATCGGCAGTTTCTGTCCAAACTTCGTCGGTTTTTTGATTGCGAATCACTGTACCGGTGGCTTTCCCGTTACTGGTGACAATGCTTTCGACAGTATGCCGCAACAGCACTTTGCCACCATAAAGCTCGATCGCGCTTACGAGTCGATCGCTCAACACCTGCATACTTCCTTGTAAATGATACAATCCCTGCGGCTCTTGGGAAACTCCTAAAGCCGTCGCCGCGTACAGCAACGCCGTTTCTTCAGTATCGACTTGAGAATACAATTTTAACTGTAAATCCAGAAAAGTTTTCAAGCGCAAATTGTCCCCCAACCCGCACAAGCGCAAAGCATCACCCACCGTCATAAAAGTGAAAGGCAAAGTAATTAAAGTATCGGGGCGCACAGCTTGAATTAATTGCCAAAAATCCCAGAAATTTCTCGGCGGCAAAACTGGATCGCGCCCTTGAAAATTCCAGCTAGCTTGGAACAATGTAGATAATAATTGCCAAAAACGTTCGCTTCCGGGGAATTGTTTTTGTCTTTCTTGCTGCCACTTTTGCGGATCTCGCCAGACGCTAATCGGTGCAGTTTCTCCCGGCAAAAACACCGCACAAGCGGGATCGCAGGGCGTGGCGGCGGGAAGTTCGATATCTAATTCCGAGAAAATTCGGTGGTGAATCCCTCCGGGTTCCAATCCTGCAACCTGCGTCGCGCCGACATCGAAGGTAAAGCCTTTGCGTTTGAAGGTGGAAGCGCAGCCTCCGGGGACGATCGCCTGATCTAAGACTAGCACTTGGTATCCTCTGCGGGCTAGCAGAGCAGCTGCTGTCAGCCCGCCGATTCCGCCTCCAATTACCGTGACGCGGCCCTTTGTTGTGTCTGCTGGACTGGGTTTGCTCTCAGGGGGGCGATCGGCTCTCATAATTTATTTATTGTAATATTTCTTAATATTATGCTCATATTTTGCAATAAAAAGCTCTTGTGGCGACAGATTGAAATCTATCGCTACAAGAGCTTGCGTCCGAGTTGAGAGGACGTTTCAGAGGTAATGCGTGCGGGGTTCACCCGAAGCATTAAAGTTTTTGTCGCAGCCTATCGGAGAATTAAGGGCGGCGCCACTTGTTGAGATAAGCTTCACCAATCCCAGCCACAGCCTGCATTTGACCTAGCTGTTCCCGTAAAGCTTTGATGGTTTTGATCTGTTCTTGAGACTGTTGCTGCAAAGCCTCATAATTTCGCTGTTTGGCAGCACTCTGGCTCAATTGATTTTCTAGATATGGCAACTTGGTCAGTTGAGCTTGGAAGTTGTCGATCGCACTTGACTTTTCTGCCAACTTATGCTCCAAAGCTTCGTAACTCGACTTCGACACAGTTTCCGGCAATTGACTTTCGACATTTTGCTTGGAGGCTAATTCCTGCTGCAAAGATGCCAGGGCGTTTTCTTTTTCGCTCAACTGTTGCTCCAAAGTTTCGTAACTCGACTTCGACACAGTTTCCGGCAATTGACTTTCGACATTTTGCTTGGAGGCTAATTCCTGCTGCAAAGATGCCAGGGCGTTTTCTTTTTCGCTCAACTGTTGCTGCAAAGTTTCGTAACTCGACTTAGCGACAGTTTCCGGCAATTGACTTTCGACATTTTGCTTGGAGGCTAATTCCTGCTGCAAAGATGCCAGGGCGTTTTCTTTTTCGCTCAACTGTTGCTGCAAAGTTTCGTAACTCGACTTAGCGACAGTTTCCGGCAATTGACTTTCGACATTTTGCTTGGAGGCTGCCAATTCCTGCTGCAAAGATGCCAGGGCGTTTTCTTTTTCGCTCAATTGCTGCTGCAAAGCGTCGTAACTCGACTTAGCTACAGTTTCCGGCAATTGCTGTTCTAGATTTTGTTTTTCCGCTAATTGCTGCTGCAAAGATGCCAGGGCGCTTTCTTTTTCGCTCAATTGCTGCTGCAAAGCGTCGTAACTTTCTTGCAGCGGATTCGGCTGTATGCTTACCTTGGGCGATAGAGTTTCTGCCGTTACAGCCTCATTAATTTGGCTTCCTTCGGCGGTTTCCTCTGCTAAGTCAGCAGTATCGATCGCACCTTCTTCATCTTTTTTCCAAGTGATACTAACTTCACTTTTGTCCTTAGAAATATCTAAAGCGCCTTTTGCCAAGCGTTCTAGTAGTTCTGACCTCGATATTCCCAGCTTGCGAGCGATCGTATTCAATCTATCGGCACTAGAAGGAGTCAGCGAAAGTCCGACTTTGACTTTGCTTTCTGAATTTGAACTAACTACATTGCGATTTTTTTTGACCATTGGCATTTTCCTCATGCCAACCTACACTTATTAGTGTAGTGGCTGAAACATCTCTTAAAATTAATTCTTGTTATATCAATTCCGGTTGCACCGGAATGATGTTAACTGTTAACTGTTACCTGTTAACGGTTAACAGTCAACAGTCAACAGTGAATTTACTATTCCGATGCTAACAGATTTGATATTACTTACCAATTGTGGCAGCTTGTGGCAGCTTCCGTTCCAAATCGAACAAAAAGCCATGAATGTACTCTTCCGTCCATTCCTCGCCGTAGAACCGTTTAAACATTCCCCGGGCGGGGTCTTTTTCGGCACGATACCGCAGGTAGCGCAGTTGAGCTTGTAAGATACTATCTAACTTTGCGCTATCTGTCACGGGTTCGGCGCGATCGACCAAATCCAAATAAGCAGCGAGATAGTCTTTGAATGCTGCAAAAACCCGAGTTTCCACAACTTCCGTTTCCTTGGGGCGAGTCCACAGAAACGCCGGTGAGAAAAACTGTTTGGCTTCTTCTGGAAAATCTCCGCCCCAGGGAAGGTGCGGTTGATGAGCTTGAAACATTTGCGCGATCGGCGCAGTATACTTAGCCTCGTAGTCAGCATCCCCGCCAAACAAAGGCTGCATATCCAGAGCAATTAAATGACCGCCCGGAAGCGTTACCAAATCCGCGCCAAAAAACGGCAAATCATAGTTAAGATGCGGGAAAATCACAAAATTCAGAACTTGCAAGCTGTTGCCGCCTTGGACGTGAGCCGCGCGAATTTGCCGCAGTTTCGGGGATGAAAAAGCATAACTGGTAGTTACGATTTCTTCTTGATTTTTCCCTTTGCCGACAGTAGCTTCCTTAAGTTCAAACCCTTCTGGAATCGGGTAAGACTGTAAGTCTAACCGATTTTTCATCAGAGCAATCGCCGTATCTAAAAAAGGTTGATAAAGAGTCATATCGATTTTAGATTTTAGATTTTAGATTTTAGATTAGACTTCTTCAATCAACAGGTTTGTAGTAATGGCTTTAGTTTTTCTTCCGAGGTTCGCAGTCAGGACTTTAGTCCTTCTTTCGAGGTTCGCAGTCAGGACTTTAGTCCCTTTTAAACCTTGACTTTAAGGACTGAAGTCCGAACGATCGAACTTTGTTGGAAAAATCCATGTAAATTCAGCGGTCATCGCGTGCCAGCGGCGACAGCTAAAGGCACAGCATCTTCAAACAAAAATTCGTAAAGAAATTTTTCTGCCCATTCGTGACCAAAATAACTGCTAAACAAGCCCGAAGCCGGGTCTCTGTCTGCGCTGTACTGGTCGTAATCTTTTTGAGCTTTAACGATGCGCTGGATATCTTCTTGGTCAGTCAGCGGTTGTGCGGACGACAGCATTTTCCAGTACAAATCCAAATAGTCTTTATAAGCTGGATATACCCGATTTTCTACAGTTTCCGCATCAGTTTTGGCGAACAGCAAGTATTTTGAAAAATACTGATTGGCGTCATAAAATTTCATTTCTAAATTTTGTGCCAAATCGTCATACTTGTCGCGGAGCGATTGTAGAGGTTGAACGTATTTTGCTATATAAGCTTCATCTCTAAAGAGCGGCTGAAAGTCGAGAACTACTAAAATTTTCTTCTTGCCAAAAGACAAGAGGTCAATTCCCAACAGAGGCAAATCGTAATTGTGATTGGGATAAATCACGCAATTAAAAACTTGAGCTGCTTCACCTGCATCGATGTAAGTGTAGCGAATTTTTCGCAATTGCGGGCATTCGTAACACCAACTGCGGATTTTAGCTGGGGTTTTGCCGCGCTCGCTGACATTGACTTCCAACCCGGAGGGAATGGGGCGACTTTGCAAATCAAACCTTTGAAACAGCTCTTGCTCTAGGTATTCCCGAAAAGGCTGGTACATGGCGAATTAACTCGGATGGCAAAACTCTTGCGATCGTAAATGATGCCGTCGGCTCACGTCTCGTTTATTAAAAACAAAGTAACAATCCGTAACATTATGAAGGGCGATCGGGCTAATCTCAGGGCGGGTATGAAGTGCGACGGGCTTGTAGATTTCAAAACCAGCGCTTTTAAAGCGAAGTTTCCAAAGTCGCACCTACCACGCGAAGATCGGGATCTTTTGCCAAATAGCTCACAGCAGCGCGAGCTTGAGGATTGTCAAATTTTCTCAGCACCCGCGCAACTCGCATCCGAGTTTCCCAGTATTCGGCGCTCACTAGAGGTAACAATTGCTGCAATGCTTCTTCTGCTTTCTCCGTATTTGCCAGGATGCCCAATCCGTCCATCGCCACATCCTGCACTGGTATATCTTCGCCCGCTAGACCGATCGTACAAATTTCTAATATGGCATCAGGACACTGCATTTCGTACATGGGAGCCATGATACTGCGGCGGACGAGCCAATTGTCATCGCGGCGAAAGGCTTCCACTAAGTGAGGAATTGCCTCGGTGCCAAACATTGACACAGAGTTAGCAGCTTCTGCTCGCACGTTCGGATCGCGATCGAACTGCATCATTTTTAACAGCGCCGCGAAAGATTCCGCAGTTTTACTCTGGCGCAATCCCATCGCCACGAACGATCGTACCATGAACTCAGGATCGTCCACCTTCGTCAGCAACACCGGCAGCGCCACCGCAGCATCGCACTTTCTCAAAGCCGTTATCGCCCGCAGCCTGTCTTTAGAATCGGAACTTTCCAGCGCTGCTTCGATTTCGCTAATTTCCATGAGCCAATTTAAATATATTTTTGTTACTTTTCTTGACAATTTTAACAATTCTTGCCGGATTTTGGGAAAATTATAAAAAATTCAGTTATTAGATTATGTCTGCAAATTTAGAGGCTGAAACTTCAACACCAGAAGACATTCAGGAAGTAATTGCTGAGTTAGAGCAATACCGCCAACGGCTGATCGACGATACCTTGGAAATGGCTAAAAAGGTAAAAATGCCCAAGCAAGCAGTGATGAAGCAGTTGGAAAATCACCCAGAGATAGTTTATATCGACGGGGCGCTAGCCAATTTGCGATCGCAACCCCAAGATAATAATACGGCGGTTGAAACTGCGTAAGCGTGAAACAATGTCCGAGCCAAGCGGACTAAGAGAAAACAACCTAATTTTTACCGCCCATTTTTCCACCCGCTTGGCATTGCTTTTGTTTGTATAAACGCGGTTTCAACAGCCCGGTATTCTTAAACAATATGCAATTATGCTACTCCTGATTTAGGTTCATTTGAGATAATGCCGATCGCCCTTCTGGTAAAATTTCAATAGGCCTTCTCCTAGTAATTATCCACTATCTATTGATCTATGACTCTCCAATTAAGTGAAAAAGCCAAAGAATTAATCCCGAAAGCCCGAATAGTCAACTTAGCCACCTGGGAAAATTCCCATTCTCCCGCAGAAATCCAACTGATTCAAGCTGCTGACGACACAGGTCGCTATCTCACCGATGAAGATTTGCAGCAACTTAACTCATCCGAACCAACATCAATTAATACTGTAAAATTCCTGCGCGACAGTGCGGCGGATATTGTATCGGAAGCCAGGGAACAAGTTTTAGCGGCATATCCAAATATTTCTGAACCCGGAGGCGACCTTTATCCGCCAGCTAGGGCGGAGGCTTGTTGGCGAGATTTCTGGCATTTTCTGCGCTGCATTACCTATGGAATTGCGGGAAATACGCCAGAATTTACCAGCGATCAAGGGCTGCACAACATGAATTTATTATATCAAGAATTGGGCGTTCCTTTGCCTGCAATGGTTATAGGTTTGCAAGGAATTAAGGCTGCTAGTTTGAAGCGGTGCGATGCGGGCGATGCAGCAAAATTAGCTCCTTATTTCGACCATTTGATTGCGAAAATGAGCCAGTTTAGTTAAAAACTGAACATTAGCTAATTGTATGACGCGCATTACGTACCATACAATTAGCTGGATAAAAACCGCAATTTGCAACCCTAATTTTCCCGCGCATAAAACCCTAAATGATTAGAAATTGGACGTTCCTGCATGGGAATTTTATTCTGAATGGGAGCATTCAACAGTTTTGCTCCTGATGGCGATGCTACTGCCAATGTTACCGAACCACCACCGTCCAAATTCAGCACTGTATCGGCTCCCAACTGCATCGAAATCTCTGTGATTTCGCTCAACTTCAGCCCTTCGCTGTAAAGCCTCTGCTTGCCGTCTACCACAATTAACCACAACTTTTTGCCTGTGAGGTCGATCGCCGCAACTGCACGGGGATAGAGTTGATCTTGTTTGTTTTCTTCCTGACTTTGTGCTACTATTTTGCTTTTTTTTACCAGCAAAGTATCTCCCGCAATTCCATAGGCTGTTCCCGCAGGACAATTGCCGTTTTCGACTATTTGAGCGCGGTTTTTGGTGTCAAAACAAAGGGCGGGAAAGTTTGAATCTGGTTGAGAATAAGCTTGGCTTTTGCTAATGGCGTGTCCGACGTTATTGACTCGATCGCCTCTGCGGGGATAATAATCCCAAGGTGCTTTCTCAATGCAGGGATAAAAAAAATTGGCATTGACTGCTAGTTGCAATTTGAATTCTTTGAGAAATTCAGTAGCGGTGCGGGCGTTGGTTTCTGTTAAATCGGCTGTTGGAGTTCCGGGGGTGACAAAAATTCCTATTCCTGGGGCTTTGAGGTCGATGCTAACAATGTGAATCATGACGGGACGCGGATTTGAGCGGAATTCCCTGCGGTAGGCTATTCCTTGAAAGAGCGATCGGGCTTCGTTTGTTTGTGCTGGACGTGAAAAGTAGGGAATGTTATAGATTAGTATTGGTGCGAGTAATATTCCGAAACCGAGAATGTGTGAAATGTGTTTTATTCTGAGCGGGAAATTTATTTTCATTTGGTGAGGGAGATTTTTTAACGAACCGCGAAGACGCTAAGGACGCGAAGGAAGAGAAGAGAAGAGAGGGAAGAGAAGAGAAATATGAATTATTCGGATGTCAATAATTTTAGCAATCAAGTTTTGCGAAATCGATCGTTCCAAGGACAAGTTCTTAACGGTGCTGATTTTGGCGGTGCGGATGTTCGTGGCTGCAATTTTAGAAATGCTCAGTTGGAGGGTGCTAATTTTATTGGTGCGAAGATTGGGGTTTCTGGGCGACAGATTGCTGTTTTGAGTGCTGGGGCGATCGCGATTTGTTTGGTTGTGGGCGATGTTGTGACTAGACTGATTTTAGGAACCCAAGGACAGGTATTGGGTTCTCGCAGTTGGCCTTTTGTGCTTTTGCTGTATGGGGTTTTGAGCGTTGCTGGGTTGGCTGGGGCGATCGCCCGCACACAGCCACCAACCTCAAAAATCGGTAGATTTGCGGGGACAATTTCTGCTATTCTATCAGGGGCTTTGTTGGGATTTTTCTATGCTGGGACTGCAACTAATAATAATTCTCAGGCTGCTCTTGCTGGAATGGCGATCGGCGGGGTGTTAATGTTTTTTGTGAATTCCAGGATTCGCCGCCAATTTGCTAAGGTGGCGATCGTAGCGGCCCGAAGTGTTGCGACTTACGGAGCAGCTTTTTTGTTTTCTGCCACTGCTAGCACTTTTCTGAACACTCACAAACTGTTTTGGGGTACGTGTTTCGGTTTGGTGTCGCTGCTATATTTTTGGTGGTCGTTTGTGTCTTTTTCTGCTATTGTTGGAGAGATTAGAAAGGCTCAGGACACTTCGTTCAGAGGTGCAAATCTCGCTGATGCTAAATTCGATAGGAATTACATCAATCTAAAATCTAAAATTTAACATCTCAAATCCCATGACTAACATTCAAACAGCGATCGATCCGGCAGAAAGTGACGCTTTGCTGCAAACGGTGAGGGAACAAAGATCTCTCCAAACTTTCAATCCCAACGATAGCGAACTTCTCAAAAAGATGGTCGAATGTATGGGAGATTCGCGGGGAATGATGCGGCTGAATTTTGCCGAAACCCTCGGCTCAATTGGCAAACCAGCAACTCCTTTTTTGGTGGAAGCTCTAGCACACCACCCCAACCCAGTCGTCCGCAGAGCAAGTGCTAAAACGCTGACTCTGATTGGCGATCCCGTCGCCCTTCCGGCGCTGTTAGAGGCTTTTTTGCACGATGATGATACTGTTGTCCACGGTTCGGCGGCGGCAGCCCTCGCTCAGTTGGGCGAACCGTCTGTGCCGCATTTGTTGGAAGTTTTAGCTTCGCCACAACATTCTGAAAATACTAAGGGACACGCGGCTTGGGCTTTGGCTTTTATTGGCTCGAAGGCAAAAAAATATTTGTATCGGGAAATCGCGTCGGATTCGGTTGAGGTGCGGGCTGCTGTCCTAGGGGCGATCGCCAAAATCGCTCAAGAAGAACCCGAAGAAGCTGCATTCAACCTGTTAGTTAATGCTCTCACAGATGCTGCTGAAACCGTGCGAATCGAAGCAGCATCAGCTTTAGCAAATGCTGCTTACAAACCCGCTATTCCCAACCTCGTCGAGTTGCTGCACCATGGGAGTTGGGAAAGTAGAAAAGCGGCGGCTCTAGCATTGATGAAAATTGGCACGAGCGAAGATCCGCCAGAGTTTTCTGTTCTTTTGGAACCGTTGGAAACTGCACTTGTTAATGAATCGGAAGCGCAGGTAAGGCGGGTGATTCAGTTGGCGATTTCTCAGATTAAAAAACAGTCGGAGGCTGATGATTGGGAATAGATATTCTGAGGTCGGACGGCGGTTAAAACCGCCTTGCAAGTCAAACCGCGCATTCTTCAACCCGCAGAGGCTGGTTTTGTTTGGATAGCAGCGATTTTAATCGCCGAGTCTTCTAAAAGAAATCAACTAAAAAAGTGAACAAAAATCGCATTCCTGAAATTGAAACCAACCTCCGCGCGCCCGCACTGAACATCCGTAAAGCCGCCTTAGACGAATTAGCAGAATGTCCCGCTGATATCGCCGTCCCAATTCTCCAAAAGCTAGGTGAAGAGGAAAATTTTACACTGCGCCTTCTTGCTGTGATGGGCTTGGGAAATCACCGAAATGAAGCTGCTTTTGCTGCTTTGCAAAAGATTATTCAAGAAGAGTCAGATAGTAATGTAGTCGCTGAGGCAGCTAATTCTATTTTTGACTTTGGCGAGCCAGCAATTCCTGTGATTCAACAATTATTTGAGAGTAATGATAACTGGTTGGTTCGTCAAACGGTGCTTTCTTTATTAGTAGAAACCAGTCACTTTGATGTATTGTTGGCGGTAGCAATAGCAGCCCTTGATGATGAAACGCAAACTGTTCGAGAAGCTGGTATTCTGGCTCTCAAACAAGTCTTAAAGTCTCCTTTGAAGGATGAGGCTTTAAGTTTGCTAACAACTATGGCGCGAGATTCATATTGGCGGAATCGGTGGCGGGCGGCGATCGCCCTTTATGGCACTCAAGACTCCCAAGCTAAAGAATTGCTCTCGGAACTGCAGCGGGATGAGCATTACAGGGTGGTTGCTGCGGCTTTGGAAGGCACTGTGGCAGAAAACTGAGCAAAACTCATCCGCGAGGGCGATCGACTCACGGGCGAGATCGAGGAGCTCGATCGACCAGACATAATTGTTACCCGTGATATCGTTTCCGGTTGCATCGCAATAATAAAATCGAGTCAACAGTCAACAGTCAACAGTCAACAGTCAACAGTCATGTATGAGTGCAACCGGAATTGAGATGAGCCGAGGATCGGCAATTGTCTCGCAGCTTCCCCCAGAAATCCTCCCAAGCAGTCTGAGTGGACGCAGGCGGACTCAAACACCCGCTTTGGGCCTCAAGCATCTCTCGGAGAAACCGCGTTTTTTGCGTAAATCCTCCCCTGGTAGGATGATCCGCGCCCTGTGTCCCCTATAGCAGAATGTTACAGATTATTACTTTGTTTCTAATAAATGAGACTGGGAGGCCCGTTGTCTTTTATGTTCTAAATCGACTTGTTAAATAACAAGATTTTTACCTTTTATTCAGAAGGAGAGCTCAATGCTAGACGCATTTTCCAGAGCCGTAATCACGGCAGATGCCAAAACCGGTACTATTGGTGGCGCTGAACTTACTTCACTAAGAAGCTTTATTGCTGAAGGCAACAAGCGCTTGGATGCAGTAAACGCGATCGCTAGCAACGCTAGCTGCATAGTTTCTGATGCCATCGCCGGCATGGTCTGCGAAAACCAAGGTTTGATTCAAGCCGGTGGCAATTGCTACCCGAACCGCCGCATGGCTGCTTGCTTGCGCGACGGCGAAATCATCCTGCGTTACATCAGCTACGCTTTGTTGGCTGGTGATGCTTCCGTTTTGGACGATCGTTGCTTGAATGGTTTGAAAGAAACCTACATCGCTCTGGGCGTGCCTTCTGGCTCCGCAGTTCGTGCAGTTCAAATCATGAAAGCTAGCTCTGTTGCTCACATCAATAGCACCAACACAGAAGCTCAAGCTGGCAATCGCTTCCGCAAAATGGAAACCATCGATGGCGACTGCTCCTCTTTGGCATCTGAAGCTGCTAGCTACTTCGATCGCGTTGCTTCTGCTCTGAGCTAATTCAAGCAGACCAATAGTTACTGGCTCTGCGGCCAGTTGAATTGAAACAAACTGTCAAAAATCTATTTCTGGAGATCTCAGAACATGAAATCAGTAATCACCACAGTAGTTACGGCTGCTGATGCGGCGGGGCGTTTCCCCTCCTCTTCTGACTTGGAATCGGTTCAAGGAAGCATTCAACGCGCTGCTGCTCGTTTAGAAGCTGCTGAAAAGCTGGCTGCTGGAATCGACGCAGTTGCTAAAGAAGGCTACGATGCTTGCATCAAAAAATATCCTTACTTGAACAACGCTGGCGAAGCCAACGAAACTCAAGTCAAAAAAGACAAGTGCATGCGCGACATCAAGCACTACCTGCGCTTGATCAACTACTGCTTGGTAGTTGGCGGCACCGGCCCTCTTGATGAATGGGGTATTGCTGGTCAACGCGAAGTTTACCGCGCCTTGAACTTGCCTACAGCTCCTTACGTTGCTGCTTTGGTGTACACTCGCGATCGCGCTTGCGCTCCTCGCGATATGTCTCCTCAAGCCTTGGTAGAGTTCCGCGCTCTCCTCGACTACACGATCAACTCTCTTTCCTAGAAAGCTCGATCGCTTAATTCACGGCTAGGTTGGACATAAGTTCGATCGGTTGTGGGGGACTCTTGGGACGCTGCAAAAGCCTAAATCGGGTTTAGTGTCGTGCTAAGAGTCCCTTAACTTTAAGAGTCATCAGTCATTAGTTATTAGTCATTAGTTGTTAGTTATTGGTTATTGGTTATTGGTTATTAGTTATTGGTTATTAGTTATTGGTTATTAGTTATTGGTTATTGGTTATTGGTTATTGGTTATTAGTTATTGGTTATTGGTTATTGGTTGGTAGGGGCGGTGGATGGTGCGTGCCCGCCCTCAGTTATTGGTTATTGGTTATTAGTTATTGGTGATAAAAAGGTATTAAAAAAATAATTTGTGTATCGGTGTTTTTGGTGGTATCGTACTGTTAGTTATTGGTAATTGGTAAGTGGATAAGCGTTTTTTTAATTTATTTAATCTGACAGAAGAACAGGCGATCGCCATTTTGGAAACGCCGGCCCAAAAACTAGATGACCCTTACGATCGCTACATTGCAGCTTCTCATTTAGTAAATTTTTCCACAGAAAAGTCGATCGCCGCCCTGATTGTAGCCGTGGAAAATACCGACGATGGTCTTGACAATCGCTCAGTTCGCCGCAAAGCAGCAGAAACCTTGGGGCGCTTGCAGGCAAAATCTGCACTCACATCTCTCCATGCTTGCTTGGGCGATGATGACTGTTACGTGGTAGAAAATGCAGTTTGGGCGATCGGCGAAATCGGCACAGACAATCCCGATATCTTAGAAGATATTGCCAAATTGCTCGACAAACCAGGTCAAAGCTATCGGGTCATCATCCACGCTTTGGCAAAATTAAATTACACAGCAGCAATCTCGCGCCTCAACAAATTTGTAGAGGATAAAGATGGGATGATTCAAGGTGCGGCAATCACCACAATCTGCCGCTTTTCGGGAGATTACTCGCAAATGTCTCGCGTGGTAGAGTTGCTGCAAAGCAGTAATGTTAACGATCGCCGCAGCAGCATTCAAGATTTAATAGACGCCAAATATTACAAAGCAATTCCTGAGATTTCCCGCTGTCCCGTGTCTTTGGTGTTTCGCCTGCGGGCCGTGCGGATGCTGGCGAGTGTGGGGATTCCTGCTGGAGAGATTGCTTTTGCCGAAATTGAACCGATTCTCGATCGCATAATTGGCGATCGGCCCGACGATCTCGATTTAGTACACGAATACGACCAACTACCAAGCCTCGAATTTGCAATTAATGAACTCTACGAAACCGATTTCGGACGCTGTTATCTGGCAACCAAAACCATCCTAGAATCCTACAAAGATGAAGCACCGGATGCCTTACTCGCAACTTATGCAAAATCAGCATACAACGATTACGGCGCGCACTATCACGTCATGAAACTGCTGGGTTGGCTCAAGTACGCCCCTGCCTTCGATTTACTCGTAGAAGCGCTGCACAATCGAGAACCGCAGTTTCAAAAATCCCGCGCCGCCGCAGCTTTCGCCCTCGGCGAAATCGGTGACAAACGCGCTATTGCTGAACTAAAAGTTGGTCTGGAAACTAGAATTTGGGATTTGAAATATGCTAGTTTGATGGCATTGCAAAAATTAGGAGACAAAAGCGGCTGTGAGATTTTAGCGGAGGATGAGGATTTGCTGCTGCGGGCCAAAGCAGCGAATTTAATATCTAGAGTATAATAATTTAAGGTTGTTGACTGTTGACTGTTGACTGTTAACTGTTAACTTTTGATTGTTGACTGTTAACTGTTGACTGACTAATGACTAATGACTAATGACTACTGACTACTGACTAATGACTAATGACTAAAATGCCGAAAGAAGAACTTTTCCAACAGTTAAAGCATCCAAATCCGCACCTGCGGAAACGCGCAATCAGCGAAATAGCTGAAACTCGCGACGAAACGACTATTGGGCAGTTGATGGGAATTTTGGACGAGGAAGATGTTGTTTATCGCCGATCGGCAGTGCAAGTTTTGGGGATAATCGGTAACGATGCTGTGCCGTTGCTGGTAGATTCTCTGCTCAATAGCAAGAATGCCACGATTCAGGCGAGTTGTGCAAAAGCATTAACGGCGATCGCTGTCAACTATCCCGATCTAACTTTTCCAGAATTAGGATTGCAAGGGCTGCAAAAAGCACTAAGCGATCCGAATCCGGTGGTTTATATCTCCTCGGTAATGGCGCTGGGACAAATTGGTACAGCGGCGTTGGATATCTTGATCGAGACGATCGAGAATACTGAAAATATTGCCTTAGCTGTGGCGATAACAGGTTCCTTGGCGACAATCGGAGGCACAAAAGCCCAGGAGGTTTTGGAGGCGGCGGCGGCCAATCCCGATGCCGATCCCTATATTCGTGAGTCTGCTGAAAGTGCTTTGTCTCGAATGAATCAGGTGACTAAGTGGAATTCCGGCGGTTAGTTGGATTGAATGGGCGATCGACCATTTAGATCAAATCCAGTTAGAGCCAAATAATACCGCAGTGCTGTCTGCAGCGGACAGAACTCCACCCTCAGAAAATTATGATTCCGATGCAAACGGAAAGAATATCAGAGCCCGTCCGATCGATTACCATAACAAAACGGTTCCATCGCGCGTGCGGACTTGCATACGCTTGCTTGGTTGCGCCCCAAGTCCCCACTAAGAAATGTAAAATGGTAGAAGATGTTAGCGTGAACTAACATTTTCAATTTTTCAAAAGGTAAAAAAATGGCTAATATAAATTTGCGCCGCCCCGAAAATATCAGCGGTAATTTTTATGTAGACAGTACCTGCATAAACTGCGATACTTGTCGCTGGATGGCACCGGAAGTATTTACTCAAGCGGGAGAAAAGTCGGCGGTTTACCAGCAACCGACAAACGAAACGGCAGAAATGCGAAGTCTCGCCGCTCTTTTGTCTTGTCCCACAAGTTCGATCGGCACTCTTGAAAAACCGAAAAACATCAAAGAAGTTCAGCAAAATTTGCCCGCGTTAGTAGCAGAAAATGTTTACCACTGCGGCTACCATTCGGAGAAATCCTTCGGCGCGGCTAGCTATTTAATTGTCCGCCCTGAAGGAAACATTTTAGTTGATTCTCCCCGTTTTGCGCCACCGCTAGTCAAAAATATCGAAGCAATGGGCGGCATTCGCTATCTGTACTTGACTCACCGCGACGATGTAGCAGACCATCAACAATACCGCGATCGTTTTGGGTGCGATCGCATTCTTCATACTGATGAAATTAACGCGGATACTCGGAGTGTAGAAATTCAATTATCAGGCAGCGAACCGTATCAATTAGCCGATGATTTGTTGATTCTACCTGCTCCCGGCCACACGAAAGCTCACACAGTTTTGCTTTACAATAATAAGTTTTTGTTTAGCGGCGATCATCTGGCTTGGTCGGAAAATTTGCAGCAGCTAATTGCCTTTCCCCACGTCTGTTGGTATTCTTGGCCGGAACAAATCAAATCTATGCAAAACTTGGCTAATTACTCGTTTGAATGGGTGTTGCCGGGACACGGCCGCCGACATAATGCCGATCGAAAAATGATGAGCAATCAAATGCAAAAGTGTATTGCTTGGATGGTCGATGCTTAATCTGATATACTGAATACAGCCTTTCGAGATCTCCTATGAGGTACTATCCGGGATAAACCAAACCGGGCATACCTCACCACGCGATCGAACCGCTATATATAGTCATTTCAAATAAAAAAGAGACACTATTGAGCGCAGTAGGCACAGATAAGTTCATCTAAAGATGTGCCAGCA